>NZ_JOGH01000210.1:0-6144 GCF_000721345.1 Kitasatospora sp. NRRL B-11411
TAGGGGGGGGGGGGGGGGGGGGGGGGGGGGGGGGGGGGGGGGTAGGTGGGTCAGGACGGTGGTGTGCAGGCCGGTGATCTGGGCAACGACCCGGTGGCCGTCCGGGGTGGTGGCGGTGCTGGTGCCGGTGGCGGGGGAGTGGTGCAGGTGCAGGCCGTCGGGGTGGTGGTGCAGGAGGTCGTGGTCGTCGCCGGGGAGGTGGAGGGTGATCCGTTCGATGTGGTGGGGGACGGCGACGGGGTGTCTGCCGTCCGGGCCGGGGGCGAGGGACGGGGTGCGGGCGAGGCTGTCCAGCAGGACGGCCGGGGTGCTCAGCCGGGGCAGGGCGGCCAGGGCGGCCGGGTCGGGTCGCCAGTGGGCGGCGGTGCCGGTGGGGGTGGCGCGCCAGTCGCGGGTGGCGCGGAAGGGGCCGGTGAGCAGGACGGGCGAGGCCGGGTCGTAGTACGGGTCGGTGGCGGTGGCGGTGGCGGTGGCGGTGGCGGTGGCGGTGGTGACGGTGGTGGTGGCGGTCAGGGCGGGTGGCAGGGCGTGTGGGACGGGTAGTGGGGGCGGGCCGCCGAGGCGGACGGTGGCTCGGAAGTGTTCGCGGTCGGTGGCCAGGACCCGGCCGTCCGGCGCCACCACGTCCGAGCGGACGCTCACCCGGACGGCGCACCCCCAGCGGGTCGGGCGGCGGTGCGCCTCGATCCGGAAGCGGGCGGGGCGGCCGTCGGTGCGGGCGCGGACCCAGGAGCGGAAGGCCAGGCGGTCGATGCCGAGCAGGGGCAGTGGGGGTAGCAGGGGGGTGTCGGCGGAGTCCCGGGCGAGGGTGCGGGCCGCCTGGACGGCCAGGTCGGCCAGGACGACGCCCGGGACGGTGGGGCGGCCGTCCACCAGGTGGTGGCGGAGGAAGGCGTGGGTGTCCAGGTCGAGCAGCAACTCCCAGGCGGCGTGGTCGGGTTGCCGGTGGACCGGGGCGCCGAGCAACCCTGGGATGGGGGCAGAGAGGGTTGTGGTGGGGGCAGAGAGGGCCGTGGTGGGGAGGGACGGGGCGGGGGTGCGCAGGCCGGGGAAGCGGGTGTCGAAGGAGTGGTGTTCGGCCGTGCCGACGAAGGTGACCAGCCGGTCCGTCCGGCCCTCCGGGTGGGTGCGGCGGCGGAGTTCGGACAGGAAGTGGGCGACGCCCTCGGCGGTGCTCATCCGGGACAGCCGGGCCGTGCGGGCCGTGTACGACTGGACGACGGGCCCGGAGCCGAGGCCGGTCTCGTCCCAGATCGTCCAGGCGATGGTGAACTCCCGGTCGTCGGAGGCGGATTGGGCGGCGGCGGAGAGGAAGTCGTTGGCGGGGGAGTAGTCGCTCTCGCCGGGCAGGCCGACCAGGCCGGTGACCGAGCCGAAGTTGCACCACAGCCCCGGCGCGAGCGGGCCGTCGAACGCGGCGCGCAGGTGGTGGTAGCCGGCGAGCTTGACGTCGCGGATCCGGCGCATGCCCGGCAGCGTCTTGCGGGTGATGTCGCCCGGGTGGTGCAGCCCCGCACCGTTCACCAGCAGGTCGACCCGGCCCTCCCGGACCCGGACCGCCTCCGCCACGGCCCGGACGGCGGCCGGATCGGTCACGTCGCAGGTGTGGAAGTGCACGTGCTCGGCGCCGCAGGCCGCCCGCAGCGCGCGCAGGGTCAGCGCGGACTCGCGGGCGTGCAGCAGCCGGTCGAAGGCGGCGCTGATCCCGCTCACCGGACGCCGCGGGTCGCGGGCGCGCTCGGCGGCGATGTACCGGGCCCGGGCGGCCGGCAGCTCCGCGTCCGGGGCGTCGAGCAGTTCGCCGGGTACTTCGGCGGGGCGGCTGGACCCCACCAGGTGCAGCCGCAGAGGGAGTTGGTCGGCCAGGCCGAGCAGGCAGGCGGCCGTGATGCCGCGCGCGCCGCCGGTGGCCACCACCACCGGGTGCGGGGGCAGGAGGGCGTCCGCACCGGAACCTGGGAGGGAGAGGGACGGGGCGGAGGGGGTGAGGCGTTGGGCCAGGCGGGTACCGTGGTGGTGCCGGGTCACCGGCAACCCGTCGGCGGGGACAGCGAGTTCGTCCTCCAGCGCGGACAGCACGGCCACCGGATCGGTGCGGTCGGAGACCAGGGCGCGGACGGTGCAGTCCGGCAGTTCCCAGGCCAGCGACTTGACGAACCCGGTGAACAGGTGAGCGTGCGGGGCGGCCTGGTCCGCGTGGAACGGTGCGGCGACACCGACCGCCAAGGTGTCCAGCCCGTCCCGGAGTTGGCGCACCGCCCAGAACGCCGCCTCCTGGACGGCCAGCAGTTCGGCCGTCGGCGGTGCGGGCCACGGCGGGGCGGCGTGCAGATCGGCGACCACCCGCAGGTGTCGGAACCCGGACGGGTGCTCGGCCAGGACGCGGTCGACGGCCTGTCCCGGATCGGTGCCGGTGCCGGTGCCGGTGCCGGTGCCGGTGGCGGTTTCGGTGGCGGTTTCGGCGGTGGTTCTGGCGCCGACGGCGAGCAGGTGGGTGCCGGGAGGCAGGGTGGGCGTGGCGGCGCGGAGGGCGGCCTGCTGGGCGGCGCCGGTGATCACCAACGTGTCGGCGGGGAGCGGGAGTCGGCGGGAGTGCAGGGTGCCGGAGGGCGACCAGGAGAGGGTGTGGCGCCAGGTGAGGGGCGAAGCTGGGGCGGTCGCGGTGGTGGCGGTCGTGGTGGCGTCGGTGGTCAGGTGGCGGACGGCCGTCGCCAGGTCGTTCGCGCCGAGGTAGTCCCAGCGGTCCGCCGGGGCGGCCGGTTCGGTGCGTTCCAGGGTGGCGAGGACGGTGTCGAGCGGGGCGAGCACCGGCCACTGCCGGGTGCGGGCCACGGAGGCCCGGGTGAGCAGCAGGGCGAACGCGCCCTCGGCGGCCCGCGGCCGGTCGGAGACGCCGTTGACGCCCAAAACCAGGGCCAACTCCAGCTCTCCGCGCCGCAGATGCGCGGCCGCCGCCCGCAGTGCGGCCCGGCCCGAGGTGGGCCCGGTGTCCAGGGTCATGGTCGGGCCGTGCAGGTCGTGCAGGGCGGCGATCCGGGCGGGGATCACGTTCGGCATCAGCCCGGCGAGGGTGTCCTCCCCCGGGTCGGTGCGCCCGCGCACCGCGTCGAGGAACGCCTCGGTGGCCTTGCGGAGCGACGCCGGGTCGAGTCCGTCGGGGGCGGGCGGCGCGGCGAGCGCTGCGGTCAGGGCGGCGGCGTGGCAGCGGACCGTCAGGTCCGGAGAGGCGGCGGGGACGCCGGTGTGTGCGGCGAACACCCCGCAGCTGTCCCGCAGTTCGTCCCACCAGGGCGGGGCGTCCGGTCGGACGAGCGCTGCGGTGGCCTGGAGCGCCATCAGTTGCGCCCGGTCGATGCCTGCGGCCGTCGGGGCGGGGAGGCGCACCTCGGCGAACGGGGGGATCGGGTAGGTCGGGCCGAACGAGCGCTGGGAGGAGAGGTTCTGACGCTCCATCAGTGGAGAGGTCGGAGTGCCCGGAAGGTGGGACGACCGGGCGACCACCACCACCGGGTCGTCCGGCAGCGGGGCGGGCAGCGAGGGCGGTGCGGACTCGCCGGGGCGCGGGGCGTCCTGGAGCAGCAAGTGCCCGTTGGTGCCGCCGAATCCGAACGCCGACACCCCCACCGTGCGCGGCCGGTCCGCCGGTCGCGGCCAGGGCGTCGGGGCGGTCGGCACCCGCAGTGGCGGCGCGCCGTCCGGGGCCCGGTACGGGAGTTGCGGCGGGATGGTGGAGTGCGCGAGCCCCTGTAGCGCGTGCACCACCGAGACCGCGCCGGCCGCCCAACCGGTGTGCCCGACCACGGACTTGTTCGACGTGCACCACGCCTGCGGCAGCTGCTCAGCCAGTACCCCGCGCTCGACCCCGTCGCCGACCGGCGTCCCCGTGGCGTGGGCGACCACCCAGTCGACCAGCTTGGTCGGCAGCCCCGACACCGCCCGGGCCCGGGTCAACGCCCGTTGCTGGCCGGACGGGTTGGGCGCGTGCACCGCCCGTCCCCGCCCGTCCGAGGCCGCGCCGAACCCCGCCAGCACGCCCAGTACCCGGTCGCCGTCCGCCAGTGCCGCGTCCAGCCGTTTGAGTGCGACGAACGCCGCCCCGTCGGCGAACAGCACCCCGTCCGCGTCCGCGTCGAACGCCCGCACCGTGCCCGAGCGGCTCAGGCCGCGCAGCCGGGAGAACAGCACGCTGTAGCGCGGGCCGAGCGAGAACACCCCGCCGCACAAGGCGAGTTCGCACTCGCCGTCCAGCACGGCCCGCGTCCCCAGGTCGATCGCGTACAGCGCGGACGAGCACGCCGTGTCGACCACCTGGACGGGCACCGGCCCCGTACTCGTACCCGCCTCCGGCAGCAGCTCCGCCAGCGCGGCGCGGACGGCGGCGAGCGGCAGGTGCTCCTCCGGCCGGCCCGCGTGCCGGTAGGTGGCGTGCAGGCGGCGTACCAACTGGGCGCGGAGAGCGGCGCGTTCGGGGGCGGTGGCGGGCTTGGGCCAGTGTGCGGCGATGCCGGTGGCGGCGGCCTCGACCAGCACGCTCTCCTCCACGTGCTGGGAGCCCTCGGCCCAGGCGCCGACGAAGCAGGCGGTGCGGACCCCCGGGCGGGCGGCGAGCCCCGGCGCGTCGCACTGGAGCAGCGCGGTGCGGGTCCAGGCGGTGAGGAAGTCCTCGGCGGGGTCGGGGGTCGGCCGGAGGTAGCCCGCCACCCGGCTGTAGGTGCGGTCCGCGGCGTCCTCGGCGGACCAGAAGTGCTCCAGCGGGAAGCGTCCCCCCGGCTCGCCGAACTGCGGGACGCCCTCCACCAGTCGCTGCCAGAACTCCTCCGGGTCGCCCGCGCCCGGGGCGACCAGGCCGGTGCCGACCACGGCGACCGTCCGGGAGGCGGGCCGGACCGGGGCGTTGGCGGGCCGGACCTGGGCGTTGGCGGGCGCGGGCCGGCGGGGGATCTGCCGAGCCGGGACGGGAGTCGGCGCCTGGCGCGGGGTGAGCATGGCGCGGCCCACGGACAGGCCGCCGTCGGCGAGCAGGCACTGTCCCGAGATCCAGCGGGACTGCGGGGAGGCGAGGAAGGCCACCAGCCGGGCGAGGTCGGCCTCCTGGCCCACCCCGCCGAGCGGGGCCGCCGCCGCGCAGGTCGCCCGCAGGGCGTCCGCGGCCGGGAAGAGCGAGGCCGTCGGGTTGTCCAGCAGGCCGGCCGAAGCGGTGTTCACTCGGATCCCGGACGGCCCCAGATCGGCGGCCAGGTACCGGGTCAGCGCCTCCAGCGCGGCCTTGCAGACGCCCACCAGCAGGTAGTCGTCCATGGCCAGCCCCGCTCCGATGGACGACACGTTCACGATCGCCCCGCCGCCCCGGGCGGCCATCAGCGGCGCCGCCGCCAGCGCGCACCAGCGGGCGCCATGCAGGTTGGTGTCCAGCGCCCGCTGCCACTCGGTGTCGGTGAGGTCGTCGTACCGGGCGAACACGCCCCGCGCCGCGTTGTTCACCAGGACGTCCACACCGCCGTGCCGTTCGGCCAGCACCGCGAACATCGCCGACACCTGCTCGTGCTTGGCCACGCTGCCGCGCAGCGCCTCGGCCCGCCCGCCGGCCGCCCGGATCGCCGCGACGGTCTCCTCGGCGGCCTGCGGTGAGTGGAAGTGGTTGACCACCACCAGCGCGCCGCGCGCGGCCAGTTCGCGGCTGATCGCCGCCCCCACGCCCTTGCCGCCCCCGGTGACCAGTGCGACCTTTCCTGCCAAGTCCGCTGTGGGGTAGGGGAATTGGTTCTGGGGGTGTGGTGCTGCGCGGTCGTTCACGGCCGGGCCCCCGTTCCGGGTGCGGAGGAGGGGCGGGGCGGCAGGGTGGGGAGCAGGTCGGCGAGTGCGTCCAGGGTGGTGTGGCTGGTCAGCCGGGTGCCCTCGGTGGGCAGGGTGCGCCCGAAGCGGGTGACGGCCTGGGCGAACAGCTCGGTCTGCTTGATCGAGTCGACGCCCAGGTCGGCCTCCAGGTCGGCGTCGGCCGTCAGCACCTCGGGCGGGTAGCCGAGTGCAGTCGCGTACAACGCTCTTAGAAAGTGTGGGGTAATTGGCTGGCTACTGATCGTTGAGGTCGTCGGCAAGGCGGCGGGCTGCTTCGGTCTCGATGGGACCGCGTGGTTCGATCTCCTC
>NZ_JOGH01000211.1:0-6134 GCF_000721345.1 Kitasatospora sp. NRRL B-11411
CGGTGGGGTGGCGAGGTGGTGGGGCGGGGTGTGGTGCGGCGTCGGGCGGAGGGGTGGGTGAACGTCTCGTGGGCGGCGGCGGTGCGGTGGGTGAACGGCCGGGCGGCGGGCGGTCCTCGGCGCCCGGTCCCGCGGGTCTCCGGCCGGTCCGGCGTCCGGCCGTCCGCGGGCCCGGTGGCCAGCGGTTTCCCGGGCGGGCCGGGGTGCGGGCGGTTCGGTGCGGACGGGGCGGGGGAGGGCAGGGGGGTGACGAGGCGTCGGGCCGTTCGGGCGGATCTCTCGGCCCGGATGCGGTCGGACGTCTTGCGGGAGCGTGATGCGGACGCTTCAATCCTCGTTAGGAAACTTTCCTAACCCTCATCTGTGGGCACCCCCTTGCCCGCAGCCGGCAGACGGAGCGTCAGAATGCACCTCAGCAAGCACCGCACCGCCCGTACCGCCCGCACGACCCGGGCCGCCCTCGCCCTCCTGGTCGGCGCCCTCCCGCTGACCCTGGCCGCGGCCGGGACCGGCCACGCCGCCACCCCGGCGGCGGCCGGCGCGAGCACCGTGGCGGTGGCCGCGGTCGGGCTGGACGACCCGGCGAAGAAGGAGATCGCCATGGAGCTGGTCTCCTCGGCCGAGAACTCCTCGCTCGACTGGAAGGCCCAGTACAAGTACATCGAGGACATCGGCGACGGCCGCGGCTACACCGCGGGCATCATCGGCTTCTGTTCCGGCACCGGCGACATGCTCGAACTGGTGCAGCACTACACCGACCTCAAGTCCGGCAACGTGCTGGCCAAGTACCTGCCCGCGCTGAAGAAGGTCAACGGCAGCGACTCGCACTCCGGCCTCGGCAGCGCCTTCGTCAACGACTGGAGGACCGCCGCCAAGGACACCGTCTTCCAGCAGGCCCAGAACGACGAGCGCGACCGGGTGTACTTCAACCCCTCGGTCAAGCAGGCCAAGGCGGACGGGCTGCGCGCGCTCGGCCAGTTCGTCTACTACGACGCGATCGTGATGCACGGCCCCGGCACCAGCTCCGACAGCTTCGGCGGGATCCGCGCCGCCGCCATGAAGAAGGCCAAGACCCCGGCCCAGGGCGGCGACGAGGCCACCTACCTGAACGCCTTCCTGGACGCCCGCAAGGTGATCATGAAGCAGGAGGAGGCGCACGCCGACACCAGCCGGGTCGACACCGAGCAGCGGGTCTTCCTGAACGCCAAGAACTTCGACCTCAACCCGCCGCTCAAGTGGAAGGTCTACGGCGACCCGTACCAGATCAACGCCTGACCGCCCCTGCTCTGCTCCGCTCTGCTCTGCACCGTACGGCCCTGCACCGCCCGAACGGCCCGGCGCCCGCGCGCCGGGCCGTTCGGCGCGCTCCGGCCGGCCGTTCGATTCGCTGACGCACCGTCAACACGCTTGCTCCGCACGGTGGTTACAGATCGGACACATTCCGGGCGGGCGGCTCCGGCGGCTCGTAGCGTCGGCCCCGAACCGTGTCCGTCCGGAGGGGAGACCATGCGCACCCGAGCGATCGCCACCGCTGCCTGGCCGGCCGCCGCAGCCTCGGCTCTGGCTCTGGCTCTGCTTCTGGCGCTGGTTCTGGCCCTGGCGGGCTGCGGGCGTGGCGGGGAGGACGGGGTGCAGCGCGCGGAGGACGCCGCCCGGGCCGCGCTCGGCGACGTCGAGGTCACCGCCTGCCGGGTGGACGACGAGCTGCAGTGGCCCGCCGCCACCGTCCGGATCACCAACCACACCGCCACCACCAGCAGTTACGTGGTGCAGATCGCCTTCGAGGACGGCGCCGGCCGGCAGGTCACCGAGGGCGTCGCCGCCGCCGGCTCGCTGCCGCCCGGCCAGGACACCCTCGAACAGGCCCAGGGCACCGCCGACCCGCACGGCCCGGTCAGCTGCCGGATCGCCGACGTGGTCCGCTACGCTGGCCCGTGACGGCGCCCGGCGCCGGGCCGCGCCCCCCACGAAGTGGGAGCGGCCCGGCGGCGCGGCGTCAGGAGGCGGTGTAGTCGTAGAAGCCGCGGCCGGACTTGCGGCCCAGCAGGCCCGCGTCGACCATCCGGGACAGCAGCGGCGGGGCCGCGTACAGCGGCTCCTTGTACTCGTCGTACATCGACTCGGCGATCGAGACGATGGTGTCCAGGCCGATCAGGTCGCACAGCCGCAGCGGGCCCATCGGGTGGGCGCAGCCGGCCTCCATGCCCTTGTCGATGTCGGCGGCGGTGGCCACGCCCGACTCGAACATCCGGACCGCGGAGAGCAGGTAGGGGACCAGCAGGGCGTTGACCACGAAACCGGCCCGGTCGCGGGCCCGGATCGGCTCCTTGCCGAGCGCCTCGACGGCGAACTGCTCGGCGCGGGTGGTGGTCTCGGCGGAGGTGGTCAGGGTCGGGATGACCTCGACCAGCTTCTGCACCGGCGCCGGGTTGAAGAAGTGCAGGCCGATCACCTGCTCGGCGCGGGTGGTCGCGGCGGCGAGCTTCACGATCGGGATGGAGGAGGTGTTGGAGGCCAGGATCGCGTCCCGCCGGGTGATCACCTGGTCCAGCGTGCGGAAGATCGCCACCTTGACGTCCTCGCGCTCGGCGACCGCCTCGACCACCAGGTCCCGGTCGTGGAAGTCGGCGAGCTCGGTGGTGAACGACAGCCGGGCCAGCGCCGCGTCCCGGTCCTCCTCCGACAGCTTGCCGCGCCGCACCGCGGTCTCCAGCGAGTTGGTCACCCTGGTGCGCCCCAGTTCGAGGGCCTCGCCGCTGTTCTCCGAGACCAGCACGTCCAGGCCGGAACGGGCGAAGACCTCGGCGATGCCCGACCCCATGAGGCCGCAGCCGACTACTCCGACGCGCGCGATGTCGCTCACTCAAATGCCCTTCGGGAGGAGCCGGGGGTCACCCGGCCGGGGGTGTCGCGGGCGCCGTGGCCCGCCCGGACGACGGTACTACCTGCCTTAACGCCCGTTCACATCGGTGCGTGCCGGGAAGCGACCCGCGCCCGGGGCTCGGCCGAACGGGTGAGCGTCGGCGGTGCGCCGCGCGCGCTTCCCCGCGCGCCCCGCGGCGGGGACCAGAATGCGGGGGTCCAGCCGGAGGAGGGAGCAGGCAGATGGGGACGGGATCACTCGCCGGACAGGTCGGACTGGTCACGGGGGCGGGGCGCGGCATCGGCCGGGAGATCGCCATCGGGCTGGCCGCCGAGGGCATGGCCGTCGGCCTGGTCGGCCGCACCCAGGACAAACTGATCGCCACCCTCAAGGAGTGCGTGCGGCACGGCGCCCGCGGCGTCGCCGTCACCGCCGACGTCACCCGCCCCGGCGCCGTCCGGGAAGCCGTCCGCTCGATCGAGCGCGACCTCGGCCCCGTCGACCTGCTGGTCAACAACGCCGGGCAGGTCGACCGGGCCGAAGTGCCGATCTGGGAGACCGACCCCGCCCAGTGGTGGCAGGTCGTCGAGACCAACCTGCGCGGCCCCTACAACCTGCTGCGCAACGTCCTGCCCGGCATGGTGCGGCGCGGCCGCGGCCGGGTGATCAACCTCAACAGCGGCTTCGCGCTGCGCCCCGACGGCCACTACACCGCCTACGCCACCTCCAAGGGCGCGCTGCTGCAGCTCTCCGACAACATCGCCGACTCGGTCGGCGAGCACGGCGTCGTGGTGCTCGACATCAGCCCCGGCGCGGTCGCCACCGAGATGACCGCCGGCATGGAGATGTTCCGGGACATGAAGGCCTGGGGCTCCATCCCGTACATGGTCGCCGTCACCGTCGACGCCGCCCGCGGGCGCTTCGACGGGCTGCACGGGCGCTTCCTGCACGCTGGCCGCGACAACCTGGAGACCCTGGTCGCCTCCGCCGCCACCATCCGCTCCACCGACGCCCGCACACTGCGGCTGCGCCCGTACGGGCCGGACGACCCGATGGGGTGAACGGCGCTGCGGGAGGTCGGCGCCGGGGGAAGTCGGCGCCGGGGGAAGTCGGCGCCAGGGGAGGTCGGCGCTACGGGAGGTCGAGCAGGGCGGCCAGTTCGGCGTCCGGGAGGGAGCCCACCGGGCGGCCCTCGCGGGCGAAGGCGGCGGCCAGGCGCTGCAGGGCCGCGTTGAGCGGGGTCGGCACGCCGTGCAGGCGGCCCAGCAGGACGACCTCGCCGTTCAGGTGGTCGGCCTCGATGTCGCCGGTGCCGCGCGCCAGCGACTGCCAGGACGAACCGCCGCCGCGCACCGCGCCCTCCAGCGGCACCAGCGTCACCCGGTCGCCGCGCCGGACCCGCTGCTCCTCCTCGGACGGGTGGGCGATCCCGGCGGCCGCCAGCACCGCCTCGCCCTCGGCCCGCGCCCGCCGCCACACCCGCATCCGCAGCTCGCCGTCGATCGGACCGGCCACCGCCTCCAGCGCGTTGCCCAGGTTGCTCAGCAGCTTCGCGTACTTCCAGGCCATCACGTCCGCGCTGACCGGCGCGTCGAAGTGCGAGTCGGCCAGGTCGGCGGCGACGCGGGACGCCAACTCGTCCGCGCCGTGCGGGTACCGGCCCAGGTGCAGCATGCCCGAACGCGGCGAGCCCGCCGCCGAGACCCGGCCCGGCTCCAGGTGCGTGGACGGCAGCCACACGCACATCCCGTACACCCGGGCGAAGCGGCGCAGCGCCAGCCGCTCGTTCTCCACGCCGTTCTGCGCGCACACCAGCGGCAGCCGCTCGCCCGCCGTCCCGCCGCCCGCGACCGGGCGGGGCGCCCACTGGTCGAGCAGGGCCGCCGAGTGCTGGGTCTTCACCGCCAGCACCAGCACGTCGTCCGGCGCCAGTTCGACCTCCTCGGGGCCGCCCACCGCCGGGACCGCCAGCCGGTGGGTGCCGTCCGGGACGGTCAGCCGCAGGCCCTCGGCGCGCAGCGCCGCCAGGTGCGGGCCGCGGGCGACCAGGACCACCTCGCGCCCGCTCTGGTGGAGGCGTCCGCCGATGGTGCCGCCGACCGCGCCGGCGCCCAGCATGATGTAGCGCATGACCTGAGCATCGCACGGGCGGGGAGCCGGGCTGCGGGGTGGGGTGAAGGCGGGGTGGGGTGGGGACGGGGTGGGGTGAAGGCGGGTTGAGGGCGGGTCAGGCGCAGAGTTCGGAGGCCGTCACCGCGTGCAGGCCCTGTCCGGCCAGGCCGTCCAGGATGGCCGGCAGCGCGGTGACCGTGCCCGGGTGGCCCATGTGCAGGGCGACCACCGAACCGGCCGCCGCCGACTTCAGCACCCGGCGGGTCACCGCGTCCGCGCCCGGGTCCGCGTAGTCGCGCGGGTCGACGTCGAAGGACAGCACGTGCGCGTAACCGACCTGCTGGGCCTGCTCCTTCACCATCGCGTTCGCGTACTGCGCCGCGGACGGCCGGAACCAGCGGCCGATCGACCCGGTCAGGCGCTGCAGCCGCTGCGCGCACTGCGCTATCTCCTCGTGCGCCTGCTCCGGGCGCATCGAGCAGATGTCCAGGTGGTTCTGGGTGTGGTTGCCCAACTCGTGGCCGCCGGACAGGATCCGCTGCGCGATCTGTGGCTGCTCGTCCAGCCAGCTGCCCACCGCCAGCACGGTCAGCCGGGCGCCGCGCTGCTCGGCGGCCTCCAGCAGCGCGGTGGCGATCGCCGGATCGCCCTGCCCGTGGAAGGTCAGCGCCAGCTGCGGCCGGCTGCGCGGGCCGGTCACCACCTCCTGCGGGGTGTCCGCGGCCAGCGGGGGCAGCGCGAACGGGGTCGCGGAGGGGGATGGCGACGGCGAGGCGCTCGCGCTCGGGCTCGGCGACTCGGTCAGGTGCTCGGGCTGCGGGCGGGCCGCCACCGAGGGGCCGTGCGCACCGTGGCCGTCGGAGGGGCCGCCGCACGCGACGGCGAGGCCGCCGGCGGCGCTCAGCGCGGCCAGGCGGGAGGCGGAACGCAGAACACTGCGGCGGTCGACTGTCATCGCGGCCAGCCTAAGCGGACGCCGCGGTCGGGCGGCAACGGTGGCCGCCCGGACGAGTGGCCGCCCCGCGGGGAGGTGACGGGGCGTGAGCGGCGGGGGGGAGTGGTGGAGGGGGGGGGCAGCGGGGTGGCGAGGGAGGCGGGGTGGCCGGGGGCGGTGGCGGTCGGCGGGGTGCCCATGGCCGGGGGCAGCGGGGTGGTGAAG
>NZ_JOGH01000212.1:0-6123 GCF_000721345.1 Kitasatospora sp. NRRL B-11411
GGGCCGATGTTCGCGCCGGTCCGCGGTTCGGCGGAGATCAGCGGCAGTCCGGCGCTCGCACCGGCGAAGGCGATGGCGGCGACGGTCAGGACCGTTCCGGCGATCCGCAGCCGCCGGGCCACCTGGCGGCGGCGGCCGCGGCGGCCGCTCTCGGCGACGATCACCGAGACGGGCACGCTCAGGTCCTTGACGCAGGTCTCCATCATCGCGGAGAGCTCAAGGTCCGGGTCCGGGTCCAAAGTTCCGATGCCTTCCGTGACTGGCAGGTGGGTGGTGCGGCGGGGTGCGGCGAAGCGGTGCGCGGGGTCAGTCCTGGAGCAGCAGGGCCCGGTCGGGGCCGAGGATGGTGCGCAGGCGGGCCATCGAGCGGGAGTTGAGGCTCTTCACCGCGCTGACGGTGATGCCCATGGCCTCGGCGGTCTCCTCCAGGCTGTAGTCCTCCAGGTAGCGGAGCACCACGGCGGCCCGGTTGCGGGGCGGCAGTTGGCCGAGGGCGGCGACCAGGGTGAGCCGCAGGGCCGCCGCGCTGCCCTCGTGCGCGCCGATCGACGGCTCCTCGGGGAACTCGGCGACCACGAGTTCGCTGGAGCGGCGCAGCCGCCGGTGGGAGAGGTAGCAGCGCAGCAGCACCTTGCGGGCGTACGCGTCGATGCCCGCTTCGCCGTCGCCGCGCCGCAGCCGCCCCCAGACCGGGTAGAGCTTGGACAGCGCGGTCTGCACCAGGTCCTGCGCCTGGTGCCAGTCACCGCACATCAGGTACGCCAAGTGGAACAGGCGGCGCGCCCGGCTGGCCGCGAACTCGTCGAAGTCGAGCCCCTCGGTCATGTGGTCCCCCGGATGGAAAGCGTTTCGTCGACGTCCTGAAGACACGCGGCGGGCGGTGCGGTCCGTCGCACCCGGAAGGTAAAGACTCCGTAACGATGATCGCCGGCGGGGCGACGGGGAGTCAGTTCGACTGTCCGGCGGGCGGGTCCGGGGGTGCCGGCGGTCGGCGGGTCATTCGACGGTGAGCTTGATCCGGCTGCCGTCGGGCAGGTCGCGGGTGGCGTGGACGAGGGGGCCGCGCAGGCGCATCGCGGTGGCGGCGTCCTCGGGGCGCAGGTTGTCGTGGGTGTAGCCGCCGCCGAGCACGAAGGGCTGCCGGGGGACCAGGCGCCGGTCGACCGGGAGCGGGCCGTTGGCCTGCATGTAGGCGTGGGCGAAGGAGTGCGCGCCGTTGACGTCCGGGTCGGCGAGCAGCCAGGCGGCCCAGTCCTCCAGGCTGTCGCCGAGGTCGTCGGTGGCGGCGGTCTCGGGGTCGAAGGTGACCACCCGGGTGCCGTCGACGATGCCGAACTGGACGCCGAACAGGTCCTGGCCGAAGCAGAACACCGGGTCGGCGAGGCCCTGGTAGCTGGACTTCCAGGTGTCCGCGCCGTTCCAGTCGAGCAGTTCGGGGCCGAGGCCCTCGTCGCCGACCCGGTAGACCTGGATGCCGCCGTTGAAGGCGAAGAAGCCGTTCATCCGGCCGAGCAGCGCGGCGAGTTCGGCGAGCGGGCCGCGGTCGGTGCCGAGGTCGAGTTCGACCCGCGGGCCCATCGGGCCGCGGGCGAGGTCGAGCAGCCGTTCCAGCGCGCTGCCCGTCGCGTCCGGCGTGCCTGCGGTGGCGGTGTCCGTGGTGCTCATGGTGCGGTCTCCGTGTCCGTTCCCCGTGGGTGCGCCGGCCGGGGCGGTGGTCGCGGGCCGGCCGGTCCGACGATACCGGGGGGCGGGTCAAGTCCGTTGACCGGCACTGGCGTTCGGTTCCGGTCGCGGTCCGGCGTGGTGCACCATGGGAGCGGACGGCCGATCATGACGGGCCGATCGCGACGAAGGGAAATCCACCGCATGAGTGCGGACGACTGGCTGCGCCGCTACCACCCCGGGGAGCCCGGGACGCCCCGGCTGGTGTGCTTCCCGCACGCGGGCGGGACGGCCAACTACTGGCACCCGCTGTCCGCGGCGCTCCGGGGCCGGGTCGAGGTGACGGCCGTGCAGTACCCGGGCCGGCAGGACCGGTGCGGGCAGCCGCCGATCGGCGACCTGCACGAGCTCGCCGACCGGGCCGCGGCGGCGCTGCTGCCGTCCTGGCTGCCCGAGCCGCCCGCGCTGCTCGGGCACAGCATGGGCGCGGTGCTCGCCTACGAGACGGCCCGGCGGCTGGCCGACGCGACCGGGCGGGGGCCGCGCCTGCTGGTGGTGTCCGGGCGCCGGGCGCCGCACGTGGTCCGGGCGGAGTCCGGGCTGCACGAGGCGTCGGACGCCGAACTGGTCGACCACCTGGCCTCGTTGGGCGGGACGCTGGAGGCCGTGCTGGCGGACCCGGAGCTGCGGGCGCTGTTCCTGCCGCCGCTGCGCGCCGACTACCGGGCGGTGGAGACCTACCGCCACCGGCCCGGCCCGCCGCTGGCCTGCCCGGTGACGGTGCTGATCGGCGAGTCGGACCCGCAGGTCACCCCGGACGAGGCGGTGGCCTGGTCGGTGCACACCACCGGCCCGCTGGAGGTGCGCGGCTACCCGGGCGGGCACTTCTTCCTGGCCGAGCAGCGGCAGGCGGTCACCGCCCTGCTCGCCGATCGCCTGGCCGCCGACGCTTCTTGACGGTCCGTCAGGCCCGGGGTCGCCACACCCGCAGGTAGTCGGCGGCGGTGGAGATCGGGTTGCCGTCGGCCGGTGCCGGGTGCCAGGAGCCCGCGCAGATCGACAGGTTGAGGATCAGGTAGGCGCTCCAGTCGGGCCCGGTGCCGGTGTGGTCGGAGAACACCAGCTTGTGGTTGACGTACCAGTCGTTGTTGTGGGCCCCGTAGTGGACGCCGATGCTGACCCAGGCGCCGGGGTGGATCGCGTCGGCGTCGGTGTAGTAGGTGCCGGCGCTGTTGATCCGGTTGGAGAGCTCCAGCAGGTTGGGGTTGTCGGGGTGGTACTCGAAGGAGTCGATCTCGTTGCCGCCGTCCTTCCAGGTCCACAGCGCGGGCCAGGCCCCGGTGCCGCCGGGCAGTTGGATCCGGACCTCCGCGTAGTCGCCGGGACGGACCTGGAAGCCCTGCTGGGTGTACTCGGTGGTGAGCAGGCCGGTGTCCCAGGACTGCCGGCCGTTCTCCAGCCGGTTGGCGCCGGGGGTGGCGGTGAAGGTGTTGGCGCCGTTCTCGGTGCTGAGCGCGCCGGCCTGGAGCCAGTCGAGCTTGTCGTCGTCCGGGTTGTGGTTGCCGTACCGGTAGGCGCTGGTGCTGGTGTCGTGCCAGGTGGTGCCGATCGCCGGCGGGTTGGTGAAGTCCTCGTCGAGGACGAGCTGTCCGGCCGGGATCGGCGGGGTGGGCGGGATGACGGAGCCGCTGACGGTGAGCGTCCGGCTCGGCAGGTTGTGGTACTCGCTGCCGGTCCGGTACCAGCCGAACTCGGTGTACGTCCCGGCGGGGAAGCTGCGGGCGGCGGTGGTGAGCGTGTAGCCCTGCGGGCAGATCCGCACGTCGGTGGCGGTGCCGGGGAAGTCCAGGTTCTGCTGGTTCGCGTCCCGGACGCCGACGCCGACCTCGTCGGCGGTGAGGCAGGCGGTGGAGTCGAGGGCGAGGGTCGCGGTGACGGGGGTGTCGGCGACGGCCCGGGCCGGGACCAGGGCGACCTGCCGGACGGTGGGCGCGGCCACCGTCAGGGTCTGGCCGGGCAGGTCGTAGTACGTCGAGCCGATCCGGTAGAAGCCGAACTCGGTGTACGTCCCGGCGGGGAAGCTGCGGGTGCCGGTGGTCAGGCTGTACCCGCCGGGGCAGATCCGGGTGCGGCCGGCCGAGCCCGGGAAGTCCAGGTTCTGCTGGTTCGCGTCCCGGACGCCGACGCCGATCTCGTCGACGGTGAGGCAGCCGGAGAGCGAGCCGACCGAGAGCGTCGCCGCGACCGGCGTGTCGGGCAGGGCGCTGACGGGGGTGAGGCTGCGCTGCTGGATCCGCGGGGCGGCGGCGGCCGGGGCGGCGGGCAGCAGCGGGACGACGAGCAGCAGCGACAGCAGCGCTACGCGGCGGGGCAGGGACACGGAGCTCCGATCGGCGGACGAGGGGCTGGGGGCGGGGCTACGGGGGCTACTGGACGTCGATGGTGAACGCCCGGCTCGGGACGGTCCGGGTCGGCCGGTCCGGGTCCTGGACGGAGACCGCGCCGCCGGAGAGCCGCTCGCCGGGGCGCACGTCGTCGGCGATCCGCAGCGGGAGCAGCACCGTGGCGGTCCGGCGCAGCGCCAGGCCCTTGCGGAAGTCGCAGGTCAGCTCCCGCCTGGCGTCGTCGTACCGGCAGCTGTCCGGGAAGGCCCGGCCCTCGACGGTGACGTGCTTGGGCAGCTTCACCGTGGCGTGGAAGTGGTCGCTGACCTCGTGCGGGCCGAGGTTGGCCACCAGGGCGCGCACCACGGTGAGGCCGTGCGCTCGGGTGCGGTCCACCGAGACGTTCACCACCTGCAGGCCGTCCTCGCTGCCCGGGGCCCGCTGCTCGTCCGCGCTCGCCGCCGTACGGCCGCCGAGCGGCACGGCCCCGGAGGCCACCGCGGCCGTTCCGGTCCCGGCTGCGCACAACGCGGCCGCGAGGCCGATCCGCCACCACCCGCGCCGACCGATGCCCACCGTCCAGCCACCTCCCGCCGTCGTCGTCAACTCCCGGCAGGATCGGCCGTGCTGGCGGGTGCGGGGGCGGCGACGCACCGCCGCACGGGCACGAGAACCCGTGCGGCGGACAATGGTCGGACTATCGGCCGAAGTCTCCTACGGCGCCTTGCCGGTGGCGGCGACCGCGGTCAGGCCCTGTTCGGTGGGGCCGTAGACGCGGCCGCCGCCGGCCCACAGCGGGATGTCCAGCGAGGTCGGGGAGGCGGTGAACTGGTAGGACCAGCGGGCGTTGCCGGTGGCCGGGTCGAGCGCCCAGACCTTGCCCTGGGCCCAGACGTAGAGGGTGTCGTCGGCGAACAGCGCGGCCAGGTTGGTGAGCAGCACCCCGGCGGGCAGCTTCCCGGCCCAGCGCACCGCGCCGGTCCCGGCGTCCAGGGCCTGGACCCGCAGGCTGACGGTGGCGTAGTCGGCGGCCACCGCGTACACCGTCTTCCCGTCGGTGCCGGTCACCGCCGACTGGTAGCTGAGCGGTGCGGCGGACTTCCACGCCACCGAGCCGTCCGCCGGGTCGAGGGCGTAGACCCGGTCGGAGAGGTGGATCAGGCGGCCGCCGGCCGAGGTGTGCGGGCCGTCGGTGGCGGACTGGGTGAGGGCCGAGGCGGAGAGGGCGTTGCCGGGGGCGGCCTGGGTCCAGGCGGTGCTGCCGCCGTTCGCGGTGTCGATGCCCTGGAGGGTGACCTTGCCCGCCGACATGTCGGTGAGCCGCAGCAGCAGCCGGGTGCCGGTGGAGGGGACGGCGAGGCGGCTGCTGCTCAGGGCGCCGCTGCGGATCCGCTGCTCCCAGCGGGTCTTCCGGGCGGCCGGGTCGACGGCCCACAGCAGTTGGTCCTGTCCGCCGCCGTTCGGGTCGGAGACGACGCCCTGCACGTAGAGGGTGCCGTCGAGCAGGCCGCAGACGCTGCCGGCGCCGCCCAGCATGTCGGTGCCGGAGCGGGGGATCGCCCAGGCGGTCTCGCCGGTGGCCAGGTCGACGGCCTGGAGCGCGGTCTTGATGTCGTACGCGGCGGTGCCGTTCTGGTACCAGCCGAGGTAGTAGCCCTTGCCGTCGGCCGCGAGGGCCGGGCCCAGGGTCAGGACGGGGAAGGCGCCGGGGGCGGTGCGGGGGGCCCAGCGGGCCTTGCCGTCGAGGTCGAAGCCCTGCATGTTCTTGGCGCTGACGGTGAGCAGCGTGCTGCCGTCGCTGACGAGTTGGGTGATCGGGTCGGTCAGCGGGGTGGTCCACAGCGGGGTGGCCAGGGCGGCGGTGTCCAGCTGGCGTTCGGGGTCGGTGAGGTCGTGGGTCGGCGCGGCGCCGGGGGTCTTGCCGCCGCCGTCCTTCCCGGTGGGCCGGTCGTCGCCGAGGGTGAGGTACAGCGCGGTGCCGCCGCCGGCCAGGGCCAGGGCGCCGCCGGCCAGGCCGTACAGCAGGGTGCGCCGGGCGGGCCGGGGCGGGTCCGCGGGGAGCGGCACGGTGGGCGGC
>NZ_JOGH01000213.1:0-6024 GCF_000721345.1 Kitasatospora sp. NRRL B-11411
GGAGGAAGCAACGGCTCCACCAGCGCCCACTGATCATCCGTCAGATCCGACGGATACCCGCCCCCAACACCACTCACAACGAGCTCAACGAGCCCTTCAGCAACGAGACATGGCAGATCTCAAACACGGTCTGAGAGGACGTCCTGCTCGAATGCGGGATAGTTCATGGATTCTGCCAGCTTATGGCGGTTTTGCCCGTTGCTCGTTTGGTGAGGTTCGAGGTCATTGCGAGGCGGATCATGCTCTCGGAGTGCTCGGGTTTGGTTTCGTAGTCGCGGGCAAGTCGGCGGTGCATCATGATCCAGCCGAAAGTGCGCTCGACCACCCATCTCCTTGGAACTCGTAACACGATCTTGCCGATCGTCACTGGCAGGGCGTGACCGATGTGACGATTCGTCCGTTCGTGATGGTGTGGGCAAGAAGCCGTGGGTCGTGGACGACGAGCTGTGGGTCAGGATCGAGCCGCTGCTGCCGGCGTGGCCGGAGCGGTCGCCGGGTCCGCGTCCGGTGGACGACCGGCTGTGCCTGCAGGGAATTCCGTTCGTGTCGTACACCGGGATCGCCTGGCATCAGTTGCCGCCCGAGTGGGGCTTCGGCTCTGGGCAGACCTGCCGGCGTCGCCTCGGCCGCCGGCAGGAGGCCGGGGTGTTCGAGGCCCTGCACCGCTTGCTCCTGGCCGAGTTGAACGCGGCCGGACTGATCGGCTGGACCCGCGCGCGTGGACGCCTCCCACGTGCGCGCGAAAAAAGGGGGCGAGGCCACCGGCCCGTCACCGGTCGACCCCCGCAAGACCGGAAGCAAACACCACGTGATCAGCGACGGCGGCGGCATCCCGTTCCATGTGATCGTCACCGCCGCCAACGTCAACGACGTCACCCGGACCCTCGACCTGGTCGACGGCGTCCCGCCGGTCGCAGGCCGCGTCGGCCGTCCCCGCAAGTGCCCGGCCGCCCTGCTCGGCGGCAAGGGCTACGACAGCAACCCCAACCGCCGCGAACTGCACAAACGTCGGATTCTGCCCGTCATCTCCCGCCGAGACGAGCCCGACATCATCGACATTGGCAAGCTCTGCTACGTCGTCGCGCAGACCTTCGCCCAACTCCACCAGTTCAAGCGCCTCGCCATCCGCGGGGAAAGGCGCCTCGACCTCCACAACGCCTTCGTCTCACTCACATGCGCACTCATCTGCTGGCGACGCCTCAACAAGCCGACGCCGTGATCCTGTTACGAGTTCTACGAAGCACCATCTTCTTGCCACAGATCACAGGGCCCCGACCGACTTGACCTGTTCAGCGCCGCTCCCCCGCTATACAAACCCGATGTCATGCGCAGCACCAGATGCTTCAGGCTGAGCCGAGCGTTGCGGTGGCCGGCGCTGGGGATCGGATACTT
Source organism: Kitasatospora sp. NRRL B-11411 (assembly GCF_000721345.1). Classification (NCBI taxonomy): domain Bacteria; kingdom Bacillati; phylum Actinomycetota; class Actinomycetes; order Kitasatosporales; family Streptomycetaceae; genus Kitasatospora; species Kitasatospora sp. NRRL B-11411. Next base: position 1,393 of record NZ_JOGH01000213.1, read on the forward strand.
CTCCGATGGTCTCTGCCACGAGCTGGGGCAAGATCCGGATGGACTCCGTGAGCAGCCGTTCGATCGGGACGGCGTGTTGGCTGCGGTCGACGTCGATGTGGCAGCCCCATTCGGCCGGCTGGTAGCGGGAGATCGTCGAGAGGGTGTGGAGGACCGCCCACCAAGCCATGAGGGGGTGAACGCTGGTGGCGCTCCCGCCCAGTGCGGGGAAGAAGTAGCGCGTCCCGGAGTAGGGGCGGGTGATGCTTCGGAGGTAGTGCTGTCGGTCTGCGAGAGTGCCGGGTCCTCCGGGGAGCATCCAGTTCATGGTCAGCTCGGACCACTGGCCGCCGACATGGACATGGAGGTCCGGGCACTGGCTCTGTCCGCCGTTGGTCGAGCGCCGGCGGTAGCTGTGGTGGTCACGGCCACCGGGAAAGTGAGCGATGTAGTCCGTAACCGCACCGGCGGTGTCTTGCGCGGTGGTCACCCTCGCGGGGAAATTGACGACGGGTGCCCAGAGCATGGCGTGAGATTCACCCTGCATCTCCCGATGATTGGAGACGAGGTGCCGTTCCTCTACAAGGAGCGGCATGATCCGACTGTCAGGGTCGGCGATCGGATCGTCGTAGTTGCAGGGCAGGCAGTCCCACAACCGGGACAGCGGAAGTGGGTTGTTGCCCCACAGCGGCGAACCGAGCAGGCGAGAGAGCCTGACGAAGCTCCCGCTCTTCTTCCTCACATCGGTCTTCATCACGACGGCCGGCAGCGGGCCCTCTTCATCCAGTGTCTGGATACCGTGCCCCTTGAGCTTCCACTCGTCAACGCTGTCTTCGGCATCCGCGTTCTTGCCAGGCGGGGCTGTCGCCGCAGCGGCGATCGCGCGGCCGGCCTGGCTCAGACCATAGAAAATGAGCACCGGCTGAGTGGCTGGCCCGACCGTGCGGGCCGCTTTGAAGAACTGCTCGGCCTGTTCCAGAGCAGAGACGTACACCGCTCGCCGCTCCGGGGTGCTTCCTGCGGAACCGGGCAGGGCTGATCGTGTGGCGCGAAGAATGTCCCAGGCAGTGCGCTCGTAATACATGGCCAGACGGTAGCGGCCTCGCCGCCGACACGGCACTCGAATTCGGTCACGACTCCTGTTGCCCAGGCCCGGTCGTGGTCAAGACCGTCTCGATGGCCTCGGCGGCATCACTCAGGTAGCGGAAGACCCGCACCGGCCGCTGCAACCGCTTGATCCCTTGCCTCAGCGCATTTCCCATGGCTCGTTCGCAGACCACGAAATCCGCGTACCCGGCGGCACAGGACAGGTAGATCATATCCGTCAGGTCGTTGCCCCTCCAGATCGTCCCCTTGTTGAGATGGCGCTCGTGGAACATCTCGCGCAGCAGTCCGAGCGCTGGAGCAGCGGCCAGATCGTGCTGGGCGTGCTTCGTCATCCATTCGAAGACGGCCTCTGATGTCAGTTGCGCCGCGTGGGCTTCGACTGCGAGGTCGAGCCGGATGTCGTTCAGGAGGAAGGCGTCGATGCTCTTGCGCTTCTGCTGCGCATCGCGCTTCTCTCCGTCCAGCCAGTCACTGAACTGCTGGTTGGCTTCCACCCAATCGGTGACCGAGCCGGCCGGTACGCGTTCGGTATCAAGCATCACCTCGATCAGAGCCGTGGCCGAGGTCAGCGCCACGGTCTGGAACGCCATCTCCTGCGGGAGGCCCTCAGGCATAGGAATGGGGCTCACCCCGCGAGCAGCTCCACGAATGACGTTCGGAGCGAGACTGAACACCGCCCCCACGGAAGTTCCGCTGTTTCCTCCCACCCGGCGATCGAAAGCAGCACGGATTTCGTCACGACGTACCTGCAGCGGGTCCCGCATCTGCCACCCCAGGCTCAGTTGGAGGATCATCAAACCGAGCTGGTACCGCTTGGTGGCGTCGGACCACTTCGTGGTCTCCGCGTATTGCGCGGCGGAAGCAGGCAAGATGATCTTTCTTTGTCGCACCCAGTTCGCGAGACGCCAAGCTGCCTCGTCCTCCTGCGGGGAAACGTCACCGATACCGGCGAGCGCGTTGGCCATGACGCGCCACTTGTTCTGGTCCAGGTAGACCGCAAGACGCCCGTCGAGCTGGTCGGCGCCATCGAGGACGGGCACCTCGAAGGCAACGTCGTCACCGGACTTCGTGGTGGCAAGGAGGACGTTGAGACCCGGAAAGCAAGTGAACTGGGACAATGTGCTGGTCTCACCGAACGGATTCTTCCGCAGCGGGAACCGGGCTTCCTTGCCGTCGGAACGCGTGAGGATCATGGATGACGACGTACGATCCATCGCCATCGAGACGATCGACCACTCGGGTTGCGCACTCATCGCAGCATGATGCACCCACGGGCTGACAGCTGGCCTCCCCATCAACAGGTGGAACAGGCCACGAGGATCCAGCGGTCACGCTCCGACAGCGGACACACAGCGTGATGCGACCTGGACGAAGCCCGAGGCGCCATCGGCTGACAACGCATCGCCGCCCGTGGTCCCCGCGCCTCGATGTGCAATGGATGTGAAATGGGGCAGCGGACGGCTCTCAACCGTCGCGCTGTCCTCTCCCTCGGTGGTCCCGCTGCGGGTTCGGCCACGCACCCGAACGGCACACCCGGAAGGCGTGGAACGGTAGTTGACCCTACGTTGACTGCCGGGGGGCTACCCGAGTGAGAGGTGTGCATTTCCATGGCTGGGAAGTTCGAGCTGTACGTGGACGAGTCGGGCAACCACCGCTTCCGCCTGAAGGCGAGCAACGGTTCGGTCGTGGTGACCGGCGAGCCGGAGGAGTCCCGCGAGCAGTGCCTGAAGAACATCGAGTCGATCCGCAAGCTGGCGCCGTACGCGCAGCTGCTGGAGACGCCGGCCCACGCCTGACCGCGGAGCCGCACCGGCCGGGGCCGCGGGGTGGACCGCGGCGGGCCGGGACCGCGAGCCCGTGACGACCGAGTTGTCGGTCCGTCACGGGCTCGCAACCGTTCCGGCGCGGCGGGGGCGGCACGGGGCATGCTGACCGGGAACGACCGGACACGAGCGAGGGGGTTGCGGTGAGCGGACGGGAGATCATGGCGGCGGCGGGGGTGCTGTTCCCCGACCGGGACGGCCGGGTGCTGGTGGTGCGGACCTCCTACCGGGCCAAGCACCCCGTCGCGGTGCCCGGCGGCGGCTGGGAGCCCGCCGACCCGTCGCCCCGGCACACCGCCGTCCGGGAGATCCGCGAGGAGCTGGGCGTCACGCCCGTGCTGCGCGAACTCGCCTGCCTGGACTGGTCGCGGGACCACGACCGGCCGCCGATCGCCGCGTTCCTGTACTGGGCCGACCCGCTGACCCCGGAGCAGACCGCGGCCGTCCGGCTGGAGGCCGCCGAGCTGGACGCGATCGTCCACCTGCCGCCCGACCTGCTGCTGTCCGCCGTGCCGCCGCTGCTGTCGCGCCGGATGGGCGCCTGCGTGCTGGCCCCGCGCGCGGCCGCGCCGCTGGAGCTCGCCGACGGCCTGCCGGTCGGCCACTCCGCCCTGCACCTGCCGCCGCGCCCGGCCCCCGCGTACCTCGGCGCGGCCGCGCTGGAGGGCCTGCTGCCGCCGGGCGCCGGGCTCGCCGCGCCGCCCCCGCCGATGGACAAGCAGACGTACTACGCGACCCGCCCGCGGATCCGGGCCAAGGCCCGGATGCTGTTCACCGACCAGGACGGGCGGGTGCTGCTGGTGCGCCTGACGCCGTGGCGGGACGAGTCGCCGTGGGTGCTGCCCGGCGGGTCCGTCGAGGCCGACCGGGAGCTGCCCCGGGCGGCCGCCCGGCGGGAGGCGCTGGAGGAGCTGGGCTGGCGGCGCGAACCCGGACGGCTGCTGGCCGTCGACTGGGTGGGCGGCCACCCGCGGGACGACCTGCCGCACCTGTCGCTGGTCTACGACGGCGGGACGGCGGGCCCCGAACTGCTGGCGGACGTCCGCGTCCAGGAGGAGGAGATCGCCGAGTGGCGGCTGTTCACCCCCGCCGAGGCCGCCCGGGTGCTCACCCCGCCCCAGGCCCGGCGGCTGGCCGCCTGCCTGGCGGTCCGCGCCCTGCCACCGACCGCCGGGCCGGCCGAACTGGTGGACGGCGCGCCCCCGGCCACCGCTCCCTGAACACCCCGGGGCCGGTTCCCGGCGGCGGTTCGCGGCGGATACCGGGGCCCCGGCCGGGTATGAATGAGCAGGTCGGGACGGTGCCCGCCGGTGCGGCGCGCGGCCCGGCCCGCTTCGGGAAGATCGGGAGGTGCGGGGTGGGACAGTCGCTCGGGTCCGAACTGGACGGCCGTACGGTGCGGGCACTCGGCGGCGGCGACCGGCTGCTGCTGCGCCTGGACGACGGGCTGCTGCTGACCGTCCGCAACGACTTCCGGCTGCGGCACGGCACCGAGGTCGAACACTTCTACCCCGCCCTCGGCCTGCCCCCCTCCGGCACCGGCACCCTCCGCCACCTCGCCGACGCCGTCATCACCACCGCGACGGTCACCCCCGCGGGCGGTCTCGAACTCACCTTCGACACCGGCCACCTCCTCGCCGTCGCCCCCGACCCGGCCCCCGGCGGCCCGCCCCACCCCTGGCAGCCTGTCTCTTATACACATCTCCGAGCCCACGAGACTAAG
>NZ_JOGH01000214.1:0-5978 GCF_000721345.1 Kitasatospora sp. NRRL B-11411
CACGGTGAAGTTCAACGCGGTCGAGGACTCCTCGCTGCAGACCTCCTTCGTGATCGACGACACCGCCGTCCAGACCGGCTGAACCCGGTGAACCGGCCGTTGCCCGGCAGCCGCACCAGCGGCCGCCGGGCAACGGCGTGTCCGGGGCCGGCACCGGTGCCCGGGGTGCCGGGGACGGCGCCCGGGGTGTCCGGACGGTGAGATTTTGGAAACTCCGGGGAAACCCGAAACACCGCCGAAACACCCGCGACGGCGACGCGAAATCCGGCCCGGCGACACTCCCCGCATGCTCCTCGCTGACTCCCCACCCACCCTGGACAGCGGCGACACCGCCTGGCTGCTGGCCTGCACCGCGCTCGTGCTGCTGATGACCCCGGCCCTGGCGCTGTTCTACGGCGGCATGGTGCGCACCAAGAGCGTGCTCAACATGATCATGATGAGCTTCGTGTCGATCGCCGTGGTCACCGTGGTCTGGCTGCTGGCCGGCTACTCGCTGGCCTTCGGCAAGGACGCCGGCTGGGGCCTGATCGGCTCCCTCGACCACCTCGGGATGGCCGGCATCACCCCGCACAGCCTCACCGGGCACGTCCCCACCCTGCTGTTCGCCACCTTCCAGCTGACTTTCGCGATCATCACCGCCGCGCTGATCTCCGGCGCCATCGCCGACCGGGCCAGGTTCGGCTCCTGGGTGGCCTTCACCGCGGTGTGGACGCTGCTGGTGTACGTGCCCGTCGCGCACTGGGTGTTCGCCCCCGACGGCTGGATCCTGAAGGACCTCGGCGCCCTCGACTTCGCCGGCGGCACCGTCGTCGAGGTCAACTGCGGCGCCAGCGGCCTGGCCCTGGCCCTGCTGCTCGGGCCGCGCCTGGGCTTCAAGAAGGAGGCGATGCGCCCGCACAACCTGCCGCTGGTGCTGCTCGGCGCGGGCCTGCTCTGGTTCGGCTGGTTCGGCTTCAACGGCGGCTCCGCGCTGGGCGCCAACGGCCTGGCCGCCGCCGCGGTCCTCAACACCCAGGCGGCCGGCTGCGCGGGCCTGCTCGGCTGGCTGCTGGTGGAGAAGAAGCGCGACGGCCACGCCACCACCCTCGGCGCCGCCTCCGGCGCGGTGGCCGGCCTGGTCGCCATCACCCCGTCCTGCGGCAGCGTCGACCTGCTCGGCGCGCTGGTGATCGGCCTGGCCGCCGGACTGGTCTGCTGCTACGCCGTCAGCTGGAAGTTCCGGCTGAACTACGACGACTCGCTCGACGTGGTCGGCGTGCACTTCGTGGCCGGCGTCATCGGCACCCTGCTGATCGGCCTGTTCGCCACCGCCGCGATGACCGGCGGCCCCACCGGGCTGCTGCACGGTGGCGGGATCGGCCAGTTCGGCAAGCAGCTGGTCGCCGTCCTGGTGGTCGCCGGGTACGCGTTCGCCATGACGTACGGCATCGGCCGGGCGATCGACCGGCTGATGGGCTTCCGGGCCGCGCCCGAGCACGAACTCACCGGGTTGGACCTCGCCGTGCACGCCGAGACCGCGTACGATCACGGCGTCCTGGGCCACGGCTCCGCCACCGCCCACGCCAGCCTGCACCAGCACGGTGCGCCCGCCTCCGACAGGACCCGCCCCGCATGAAGCTGATCACCGCCGTCGTCAAGCCGTTCAAGCTGGACGAGGTCAAGACCGCGCTGCAGGAGCTCGGCGTGCACGGGCTGACCGTCACCGAGGCCAGCGGGTACGGGCGGCAGCACGGGCACACCGAGGTGTACCGGGGTGCGGAGTACCGGATCGACCTGGTGCCGAAGGTCCGGATCGAGGTGGTGGTGGAGGACGAGGACGCCGAGCGGGTCACCGACGCCATCGTGGCCGCGGCCCGGACCGGGAAGATCGGCGACGGCAAGGTGTGGACGGTGCCGGTCGAGGGCATCGTCCGGGTCCGCACCGGCGAGCGCGGACCGGACGCGGTCTGACGATCCGTCAATCTGCTCTGCTCTCCCGGGTGTTGCCGCGCCCGGGAGTTCTGCCCGCCCGTTAATCCGGATGCGGTCCGGCCGCATCCGGGCTAGGGTCGCCGGCATGTCCTCCTTCCACCAGATCTACGGCTGACGCGGCCGGGGCAGTGCCCCGAGCCCCCGCGTCCCGCCCGCCCCGCGCGCCTTCGTGACGGCGCCCCGGCGGTGCGGTGTGTTGTCCACGCCCCCGTAGAACGGAAGCAGGTGCTCCTCCCGTGACCCGTCGCGCCCACATCGCCATGATCGGCATCCCGGCCGTCAGCCACGTCCGCCCCAGCCTGGAAGTGATCCGCGAACTCGTCGCCCGCGGCCACCGGGTGACGTACGTCAACGACCCCTCGGCCGCCGGGCTGATCGCCCCCACCGGTGCCGAGCTCGTCCCCCACCCCTCCACCCTCCCGGTCGCCGACCACGACTGGCCCGAGGACGCGATCGGCGCCATGCGGGTCTTCCTGGAGGACGCGATCGCCATGCTGCCCCGGCTGCACGCGCACTACGACGCCGATCCGGCCGACCTCTACCTGTACGACATCGGGGCCTACGCGGCCCGGGCGCTCGCCGAGGCGCAGGGCCGGCCGGTCGTGCAGCTCTCGCCGACGCTGGTCGGCTGGGACGGCTACCAGCAGGAGATCGGCGCCCAGCTGCGGCAACTGCCCGGCGCCGACGCCTACTTCGACCGGTTCGCCGGGTGGCTGGCGGGCAGCGGCGCCACCACGCTCGACGTGGACGACTTCTCCGGACGGCCGGTCCGGGCCGTCGCCATGATCACCGAGGCGATGCAGCCGCACGCCGACCGGGTCGACCGGGCGGCGGTCGACTTCGTCGGCCCGTGCTTCGACCTGCGGGCCGAGCAGGGGAGCTGGCGGCGGCCGGCCGGGGCGGAGAAGGTGCTGCTGGTCTCGCTCGGCTCGGCGTTCACCCGGCAGCCGGAGTTCTACCGCAACTGCCTGGCCGCCTTCGGCGACCTGCCCGGCTGGCACCTGGTGCTGCAGATCGGCAGGCACACCGACCCGGCGGAGCTGGGGGAGGTCCCGCCCGGCGTCGAGGTGCACCCCTGGGTGCCGCAGCGGGCGGTGCTGGCGCAGGCCGACGCCTTCGTCACGCACGCCGGGATGGGCGGCTGCGGGGAGGGCCTGCTCGCCGGGGTGCCGATGATCGCGGTGCCGCAGGCCGCCGAGCAGTTCATGAACGCCGACCGGCTGGTCGAGCTCGGCGTGGCCCGCCGGATCGACACCGCGGACGCCACGCCGCAGGCGCTCCGCGCGGCGCTGGCCGAGCTGGTCGGCGACCCGGAGGTGGCGGCCCGCTCGCGCGCGCTGAGCGCGCGGGCGCGGTCCGAGGGCGGCACCGCCCGCGCCTGCGACCTGATCGAGCAGCAGCTGGGCTGACCTCCCCGGGGGCGCCGCACCGCGCCGGTCCACCGTTGACGAACGGTCAGCGGCGGGCCGGCGCGTCCGTTTTCCCGGCCCGTTCTCCCGGTCACGGCGGCCCGCCGCCTCCCTTGACGGGCGTCCGGGCGGACCCTATGGTCATGCCACTGCAAGTTTCCAGCAAGTTTCAACGCCTTTGCAGCGTCTTTGCAGTAGCGACCCTCCCCCCGTCGCGCTGACGGCACACCCCCGCCGTCGCGGCCCCCCACCCTGCCGCCTCCCGTCCCGCGACCTGCGTCCGCGGTGCGGGCCTCCCCCAGGAGCGCTCCCTTGCCCACCTCCGCCCCCGCCCGCAGAAGGCGGCTCGCCGCCGCCACCACCGCGCTCGCGGCGCTCGGCCTCTCGGTCGGCGCCGGGCTCTCGCTCGCCCCCACCGCCACCGCCACCCCGCCCGGCGGCAAGGACGTCACCGCCACCCTGTTCGAGTGGAAGTTCGACTCGGTGGCCAAGGCGTGCACCGACACCCTCGGCCCCAAGGGCTACGGCTACGTCGAGGTCTCCCCGCCGCAGGAGCACATCCAGGGCGCCCAGTGGTGGACCTCCTACCAGCCCGTCAGCTACAAGATCGCCGGCCGGCTCGGCGACCGCGCCTCGTTCCAGAACATGGTCAGCACCTGCCACGCCGCGGGCGTCAAGGTGGTCGCCGACGCGGTGGTCAACCACATGACCGCGGGCAGCGGCACCGGCACCGGCGGCACCAACTACACCAAGTACAACTACCCGGGCTACTACCAGGACCAGGACTTCCACTCCTGCCGGACGCAGATCACCAACTACGGCGACCGCTCCAACGTGCAGAACTGCGAGCTGGTCGGCCTGGCCGACCTGAACACCGGCTCCGGCTACGTCCAGCAGACCATCGCCAACTACCTGAGCGACCTGCTCACCCTGGGCGTCGACGGCTTCCGGATCGACGCCGCCAAGCACATCGCCGCGAGCGACCTGGCCGCCATCAAGTCCAAGATGAGCAACCCGAACGCCTTCTGGGTGCAGGAGGTCATCTACGGCGCGGGCGAGGCCGTCCAGCCCTCCGAGTACACCGGCAACGGCGACGTCGACGAGTTCCGCTCCGCGACCTGGCTGAAGAGCGCCTTCAACGGCGGAAAGATCTCCGACCTGCAGAGCTGGGGCAGCGGCCTGCTCGGCTCCGCCCAGGCCCGCACCTTCGTCGACAACTGGGACACCGAGCGCAACGGCTCGACCCTGAACTACAAGTACGGCTCCGCCTACACGCTGGCCAACGTCTTCATGCTGGCGAACCCGTACGGCTCGCCGAACGTCTACTCCGGCTACGCGTTCAGCAGCAACGACGACGGCCCGCCCAACGGCGGCACCGTCAACGCCTGCTACCAGGACGGCTGGAACTGCACCCACGCCTGGCGCCAGGTCGCCAACATGGTGGGCTTCCGCAACGCGGTCGCCGGCACCGGCATGACCAACTGGTGGTCCAACGGCAACAACGCGATCGGCTTCGGCCGCGGCAGCAAGGGCTACGTGGCGATCAACCGGGAGTCCGGCGCGATCACCCAGACCTTCCAGACCTCGCTGCCGGCCGGCACCTACTGCGACGTCCAGCACGGCGACCCGGTGAACGGCGGCTGCACCGGCCAGACCTACACCGTCGGTTCGGACGGCAAGTTCACCGCCACCGTCGGCGCGGGCGACGCGGTCGCCCTGTACGTCGGCGCCGGCGGCACCGCCACCGCCACGCCCACGCCGTCCGCCTCCGCGTCGCCGTCCGCCTCGCCGACCGGCAGCGGCAACAGCGCCACCGTCTTCTACTCGACCGACAAGAACTGGTCGGCCTACGACCTGCACTACGCCCCCAACGGCGGCAGCTGGACCACCGCCCCCGGCGTGGCCATGGACGCGGCCTGCACCGGCTGGGTGAAGAAGACCGTCAGCCTCGGCACCGCCACCGGCCTGGCCGCCACCTTCAACAACGGCAGCGGCACCTGGGACAACAACGGCGGCAGCAACTACGCCCTGGGCACCGGCAACGTCACCGTCAAGGACGGCGCGATCGGCAGCGGCGACCCGTGCGCCACCGCCACCGCCTCCCCGTCCGCCTCGGCCTCCGCGTCCTCCTCGCCGTCGGTCGGCACCGGTGCGTCCTTCGCGGTCAACGCCACCACCACGGTCGGCCAGAACATCTACGTGGTCGGCGACGCGGCCGAACTGGGCGGCTGGGACACCTCGAAGGCGCTGCTGCTCTCCTCCGCCGCCTACCCGGTGTGGAAGCTCGACGTGGCGCTGAACGCCGGGACCGCGATCCAGTACAAGTACGTCCGCAAGGACGCCGCCGGGAACGTCACCTGGGAGAGCGGCGCCAACCGCACCGCGACCGTCCCGGCCAGTGGCGAGGTCGCGCTGAACGACACCTGGCGCAGCTGAGCCCGGCCCCGGCGGCGATTGGTAGGTCACGGCCCGGGCGGCCAAACCGCCCGAACGGATGGAATCCCGGCTCCGGGGGGAGTCGGGAGGCCCGCCCGCTGGAAGCATCGGGCGGGTGAGCACCACCACCCCCACCCCCACCCCCACCCACCCCCACACCCC
>NZ_JOGH01000215.1:0-5973 GCF_000721345.1 Kitasatospora sp. NRRL B-11411
GACGCGTCAACGTCCTCTGGGCCCTCATTCGTGACGGGAAGCACTACGAGCATGCACTCCCCGTCACATCAGCTGCTTGACAACAACATTAGGAGGTGAAGTTCTGGTCGATCAGCAGGTGCAGGACGTTGACGTGGAAGTCGGGGAAGTCCATCGGGACGATGCCGTAGCGGGCGGGTCGGCCGGCGTGGGCGGTGAGGTAGGGGTACACGGACTGGTCCATCAGGGTCTGTTCGGCGCTCTTGGGCCAGTAACCGCCCGCGTAGCTGAGGAAGTTGACGTACATCTGGGGCGAGCCGGGGTCGGCGGCGGCGGTGTCGAACTGCTGGGTGATCGCGCGGCCCTTGACCCGGAGCGGGAAGAGCTGGTCGGTCTGCCAGAGGTCCTGGGTGCGGAAGTAGGCGTTGCTGCCGCTGGACCACTGGATCACGCCCCAGTCGTTGGCGAAGTCGGCGACCAGGACGATCCGGCCGCGGGCGGTGCCGAGGGTGGGCCAGCCGGAGAGGTGGAACAGCGGGCGGTAGCCGAGGTCGTCGAGGTAGTGGTTCACCCGGCGGCGGAACTCGGCGGGGTCGAGCGCCTGGCCGCCCGCGTTCTCGTTGCGCAGCCGCATGACGACGGTCTCGCCCCGGTGGGCCGTCAGGAAGGCCCGGCACTGTCGAGGACGTCCTGGAGGCGGACGTACTGGTAGGCGTCGGAGTGGTAGACGCCGAGCTCGTCGGCGGTGCCCTGGAGGCCGTTGCAGCGGATGTCGAGGAAGCGGACGCCCTGGGTGAGCTGCTCGGGGACGCCCCAGTTCTGGGTGTGCGACCACTCGGTGCCGTGGGCGGGGTCGGTGCAGCAGGAGTCGTGGGTGCCCGGGACGGTCAGGCCGAGCAGCGGGCGGGCGGCGTCGAGGCGGCCCATCCAGTCGGCGGTGGGCTGCCCGCCGGGCGTGCTGCCGGTGACGGCCGCGGCCGCGGTCCCGGGCACGGCGCGGGGCGTGACTGCGGCCGCGGTCCGGGTCGCGGTCTCGGTCGCGGTCGCGGCGCGGGCGGTGGCCGGGAGGGCCAGGGCGCCGAGTGCGCCGGCCAGGGTGGCGGCGGTTCCGGTGAGCAGTGTGCGGCGTGCCACGGTCATGGGTGCGCTCCCCCGGTCCGGCCGGTGCGACCCGGCCCGAATGTTGTCCGGTTCATGCCCTGATTGCCGGACGGGCATGCGCCCCGGCCCGGGACGGCGGCCGCCGTGCCGAGGGAGCGGCCGGGGGCTACGCCTTGCGCAGGTTCGGGGCCGGGGCGTCGATCAGGAGGCGGCGGACGGCGTCCCAGGCGGCGTGGAGGGCGGCGGTGCAGGTGCGGGTGTCGGGGCCGAGCAGGCGCAGCCAGGCTCCGCTGTCGGCGGGGAGGGTGGAGACGCCGTGCAGCAGGTCGTGGGGGGCGAGGGCCTGGTGCAGGGTGTCGGCGATCCGGGCGGCGGGGGCGAGCGGGCTGAGGACGTGGAGGGTGGACATCACGTCGTGTCCGGCCAGGACGGCCGGTCCGGTGACGCCGCCGCCGGGGCTGCCGGTGGGGATCAGCCGGACGGTGTCCAGGGCCAGCAACTCGCCGTCCGGGCGGCGCACTTCCAGGTCGGAGGCGAGGACCTGGTAGGCGTGCCGTTCACCGCGGGCGAGCCGGCCGGCCAGGACGGTCTCGCCGGCCAGCACGGTGGCGGACGGGTCGACGGTGAGGACGGTGCGCTGGTAGAGGCGGGAGTCGACGAACGGGATGACCGGCTCGGGCAGGTACTCGACGTAGGCGCGCGGGCCGGCCGTCAGGTTGACCAGCTGCGTCGCGTAGTCGTGTTCCATCCGGTAGACCTTGGTGGCCGCCTGGGTGGTCAGGTGGACGGCCGTGTCGGCGCCGCAGTGCAGGTCGGTGCGGAGCCGGTCGGCCTGCAGGATGCCGCCGCCGGTGGACATCAGGAAGGTGACGGCGAGGTCGGGCCGGGCCGGGTCGAAGTACAGCGGGCGCATGATCTGCAGCGGCGACTTCTGGTAGTGGCCGGTGAGTTCGGTGCGGCCGCCGACCTGCTCGAAGGCCAGTTCCAGCAGGCCGACCTTGCCGGGGCGCCCGACCGCGAGGGTGTCGGGCGTCCCGGCGTAGCGGCGGACCTCGGGCGGGACGCGGGCCGGCTCGTAGTGCCGGGGGTCGAGCCGGGATGGCGCTTCGGGTGGCGCTTCGGGCAGTGCTGCGGGCGGCACTGTGGACGGGGCTGCGGGCGGCCGGGTGGGCGTCACGCGGCGGCCTTGCGGAAGGTCTCCAGGAAGGCGGCGATCTGCTCCAGGCCGTCGCCCGTCAGGCAGTTGGTGAGGACGACCGGGCCGCCCTCGCGCACCCGGTGGGCGTCGGACTCCATCACGCCGAGGTCGGCGCGGACGTACTGGGCGATGTCGATCTTGTTGATGACGAGCAGGTCGGACTCGGTGATGCCGGGGCCGCGCTTGCGGGGCATCTTCTCGCCCTCGGCGGTGTCCAGGACGAACAGGAAGAGGTCGACCAGCACCGGGCTGAAGGTGAGGGTGAGGTTGTCGCCGCCGGACTCGTAGAGCAGGGTGTCCACGTCGGGGAAGCGTTCGAGGAGTTCGGCGCCGGCGGCCAGGTTCATCGTCGGGTCGTCGCGGACGGCGGTGTGCGGGCAGGCGCCGGTCTCCACGCCGACCACCCGTTCCGGGTCGAGCACGCCGGCCAAGGTGCGGCGCACGTGCTGGGCGTCCTCCTGGGTGTAGATGTCGTTGGTGATCACGGCGGGACGGTGGCCGCGGGCGATCAGCACCGGCACCAGCGCCTCGATCAGCGCGGTCTTGCCGGAGCCCACCGGGCCCCCGATGCCGACCCGCAGGACGTTCTCGGTCGCGTTCTCGGTCGCGTTCTCGGTCGCGTTCTCGGTCCCGTTCTCGGTCGCGTTCTCGCTCAACTTCTGCTCCTTCGTGGTGGTTTCAGCTCATGAACAGCCGGGCCTCGGCCCGTTCGTGCCGTCCGGACATCGCGTCGGCGACCGGCACGCAGCCGCCGAGGTCCGCCAACTCCCGTACCAGGGCGGCCTCGACGGTCTCCCGGATCACCGGGGCGGCGCCGCGCAGCAGTACCTGGGCCTTGCGGTGGTCGGTCAGCCGCAGCCGCAGCGCGGCGCCGGCGAAGCTGGTGCAGAACGCGAACAGGTCGCTGGTGACGGCCCGTTCGACCGGGACGCCGGCCGCCGCGTGGGCGACCCCGGCGGCCACCGGCTGGCAGCCGGGGGCGCGCTTGGCGGCGACCAGGGCGGCGTACCGCTCCAGCGCCTCGCCGCCGATCGACTCCCTTGCGATGTCCAGGAGTTGACGGCCAGTCCGGGTGGCGGCCAGCCGTAGTTCGCGGTTCAGCCGGGTGGCGTGCAGCCGCCGGTCGGTGGCGGCCAGCAGCTCCCACTCCCCCGCGGCGGCGGCCCGGTGGGCCAGGACGAGGGCGGTGGCGTCGGACGGGCCGACGCCGTGCCGCAGCAGGTCGGCGAGCAGGTCGGGCAGGGTGTCGGGGGTGACGGCCTTGGCCTGGGCGTAGCCCTCCAGGCCGTGCGAGAGGGTGTAGAAGCCGCTGGGGAAGGCGGAGTCGGTGAGCTGGAGGCAGACCAGCAGGGCGTCCAACTCGGCGGCGGTGGCGGTTGGGGTGGCGGCGGGGGCGGTGGGAGCGGTCCCGCCCACGCCCACGCCCACGCCCACGCTCGTGCTCGTACTCGCGCTCGTGCTCGTGCTCGTGTTCGCGTTCACGCGAGGTAGAACAGGTGGTTGAGCGGCAGTTCTCGGGCGGGTTCGATGGTGGCGGGCTCGCCGTCCAGGGTGACCTTGTAGGTCTCCGGGTCGACCTCGATCCGCGGCAGCGCGTCGTTGCGGACCATGTGCTGCTTGCCGACCGAGCGGCAGCGGCGCACCGGCAGCACGGTGCTGCGCAGGCCGAGTTCGGCGGGGACGCCGAGGTCGACGGCGGCCTGCGACATGAAGGAGACCCGGGTCGCCTGCCGGGCCCGTCCGTACTGGCCGAACATCGGCCGGTAGTAGACGGGTTGGGGGGTGGGCAGGGAGGCGTTGGGGTCGCCCATCAGGGCCCAGTTGATCATGCCGCCCTTGATCACCATCTTGGGTTTGGCGGCGAAGGAGTTGATCGGCCAGAGCACGATGTCGGCGAGCTTGCCGGGTTCCAGCGAGCCGATGTGGTCGGCGGTGCCGGAGGCGACGGCCGGGTTGATGGTGAGCTTGGCCAGGTAGCGCAGCACCCGGAAGTTGTCGTGCCGTTCGCTGTCGCCGGCCAGTTTGCCGCGCTGGTCCTTGCAGTGGTGGGCGGTCTGGAAGGCGCGGGTGAAGGACTCGCCGATCCGGCCCATCGCCTGCGAGTCGGAGGAGAAGATCGAGATCACGCCCTCGTCGTGCAGCACCGTCTCGGCGGCGATGGTCTCGGCCCGGACCCGGGAGTCGGCGAACGAGACGTCCTCGGGGATGCTGTGGCTGAGGTGGTGGCAGACCATCACCATGTCGAGCAGTTCGTCCACCGAGTTGACGGTGTAGGGCAGCGTCGGGTTGGTGGACGAGGGCAGCACGTTGGGCTCGCCGGCGATCCGCATGATGTCGGGGGCGTGGCCGCCGCCCGCGCCCTCGGTGTGGAAGGTGTGGATGGTGCGGCCGTCGATCGCGGACAGGGTGTCCTCGAAGTAGCCGGACTCGTTGAGCGTGTCGGTGTGGATCGCCACCTGCACGTCGTACTCGTCGGCGACGCTGAGCGCGCTGTCGACCGCGGCCGGGGTGCTGCCCCAGTCCTCGTGCACCTTGAGGCCGCAGGCGCCCGCCTCGACCTGTTCGCGCAGCGCGCCGGGCAGCGCGCCGTTGCCCTTGCCGAGCAGGCCGACGTTGACCGGCAGGTCCTCGACGGCCTGGTACATCCGGTGGAGGTTCCACGGGCCGGGCGTGCAGGTGGTGCCGTTGGTGCCGTCGGAGGGGCCGGTGCCGCCGCCGATCAGGGTGGTGATGCCGTTGCTGAGTGCCTCCTGCACCTGCTGGGGGGCGATGAAGTGGATGTGCGTGTCGATGCCGCCCGCGGTGGCGATCAGGTGCTCGCCGGAGATCACCTCGGTGCCGGGACCGATCACCAGCCGCGGGTGCACACCGCCCTGGGTGTGCGGGTTGCCGGCCTTGCCGACGGCGACGATGAAACCGTCCTTGACGCCGATGTCGCCCTTGACCACGCCGAGCACCGCGTCCAGCACCACCACGTTGGTGATCACCAGGTCGAGCGCGCCCTGGACGGAGGTGGCCGCCGGGTCCTGCGCCATGCCGTCGCGGATCGCCTTGCCGCCGCCGTACACGGCCTCGTCGCCGTAGTGGCCCTGGTTGAAGTCCCGTTCGACCTCGACGACCAGGTTGGTGTCGGCGAGGTGGAAGCGGTCGCCGACGGTCGGGCCGAACAGGTCGGTGTACTGCTTGCGGGAGAGGATGGCCATCAGCGGTCGCCTTCCTGGCGGTCGGGGGTGGTGCCGGGGGTGGTGCCGGAGGTGGTGGAGCCCTTGAAGCCCTGTTCGGCGGCCCGGCGCAGGGAGCGGTCGCGGGTGGCGGGGGCGGTGACGCCGCCGTCCACCAGGTTGGCGAAGCCGACCAGGCGGCGGTGGCCGCCGAACTCGGCCAGCACGACGTCCCGGGTGTCACCCGGCTCGAACCGGACGGCGGTGCCGGCCGGGATGTCGAGGTGCTTGCCGAAGGCGGCCGCGCGGTCGAAGTCGAGGGCCCGGTTGGCCTCGAAGAAGTGGTAGTGCGAGCCGACCTGGATCGCCCGGTCACCGGTGTTGCTGACCGTGACGGTGGCCTTGGCGCGGCCGGCGTTGATCTCCACCGGGTCGTCGCCGTACAGGTACGTGGCGCCACCAGACATGGCTGCCCTTCCTCTCTGCCGGTTCACTGCGGGGGTGTCGGGGGTGTCGGGGGGGGTCAGTGGGTGT
>NZ_JOGH01000216.1:0-11896 GCF_000721345.1 Kitasatospora sp. NRRL B-11411
CCGCCCCCGCTCCCTCCGTCCCCCACCAGAACACCCCCGCCCAGAACGCCACCACCCCGCGCCCCGAGCAGCCGAGCCGGAACTCGACCCTCGGCCCGCGCCCCGCCGCCGACCGCGGCCCCGGCACGTCCCGCCCCGACGCCCCGTCCCACCAGGAACCGGCCGCCGCGCACACGCCCCGCCCCGAACGCGACAGCCCCGAACGGGACAGCCCCGAGCGGGACGGCTCCAGGCAGGACGGCTCCGACAACCGCACCGCCCCCGGCAACAGCCCGGCCGCCGACAGCCGTCCGGTCAACGGGCGTCCGCTGTCCGACAGCCGCCCGTACGACGCCCCGGGCGGGCTCGACCGGGTGGACCCGCAGCATCAGCAGGACCTGGAGAGCCGGATCCCGCGGAACTCCGACGGGACTCCACAGCGGCACCCGGATCCGAACGGCGACTGGCCCGGGGCGGTCAACGGCGACGGCCACCGCGCGCCCGGCCGGGACAACAACTGCCTCGACGTGGCGCTTTCCACCGCGGACACCTACAGCGGCAACCCGACCGCCGCCGCGCCGCGCAACGACTCGAGTCCGGACGGCGAGCAGGGCGGCCGCGACCGGGCGGAGCGCCAACTCGGCGCGCCGTTCCGGGACTTGGGCAACGGCGAGCAGGCGTTCCGGCGGATCGAGGACCAGCTCCGGGCGGCCGGCCACGGCTCGCAGGCCGTCATCGTCACCCAGGACGCCAACGGGCGCGCCCACGCCTGGAACGCGGTCAACCACGGCGGCCGGATCACCTACCTCGACAACCAGACCGGCCAGCGCGGCGACAAACCCCTGCACGACGGTGGCCACGGCGTCTTCGCCGTCCCGCTCGACCCGGACCGCCGCCCGCTCCCCGCCGGGAACGACCGCCCGAACCGCGGGGACGACGGCACCGACCGCCGCCCCGCCGACCCGGCCGGCAAGGCCAAGGCCGGCTCGAAGGGGAGCGAGGCCAGCAAGCACACGCCCGACGACAGCCACCACCCCGACAAGCTCGCCGAGAAGCACAAGGACGACCCGGACCACCCGATCCACGAACCCGCCCGCACCGAGCACGAGCGGCTCACCCAGCCGGAGAAGCCCGGCGACGACGAGTACGGGATTCTGGGCCACCAGGTACAGCAGGACCTGCGCAAGACCAACGACGTCCGTCGTGTCCCGATGGGCCACGTCTACACCAAGCTGTACGAGTGGGCTCACAGCGGTCATCTCGGCGACACCCTCGACCGCACCACTGGCGACAACCCGATGACGCTGCGCCGGTCCGACCTGGAGCAGGCCCTGCCCGGCTTCGGGGAGATGCACCCGGGCGAGCAGGGCGCGGTGGTCTCGGTGATGGGGCGCATGAGCGACTCGTTCCACGAACAGCACGGACGGGGAGCGAGCCCTGAGCAGAAGCCCTACCCGTATGCGGACGACCCGGATCAGCCGGGCTCCGAGCCCGGGCAGGCCGAGACCGAGAGCCGGGGCGCCGTCGACCACGGGAAGACCAAGTCCGACGCCGCACTGAAGCTGATCGAGGACCCCACTGCTCTGAAGGAGCAGATCAAGGCGGTCTTCGAAGCCAGCAACTTCGAGGAGCCTTTCGAGAAGGCTGCCCACCGTCCCGACTTCACCGGGAAGAACTACGCGGTGCTGGAGGTCTACGACCCCGTCACCAAGGAGGTGAGCTACGTCCTGGAGAGCTCGGTACCGGCCAGCGGTGACCGGGCCGGCATCACACCGCTGCACTCGGAGACGCACGCGGGCCACTGGATGGCGAACCTCAACCGCGGCCGCGACGAGAAGGACCGCTACGAGATCCTGAGCCTCTACACCGAGCGTGAACCCTGTGGTCGGGGGGCTGGCCACGCCGACTGCTCGGGCTACCTGTCGGTCAGCCAAGCCGGTGTGCCCGTCTACTACTCCACTGGTTACCGTAAGGGGGAGAAAGTGGGGCCAACCGGTGTAGCAGGGAAGATGACACCACGCCAGCTCATGAACCAGGACTTCGGCAACCACGTCGCCCAAGTGGCCAGGACATGGCTGGTGACGGAGCGGCGACGCCTCGAATAGGACAAGCCAGAGGCCGTCGGACGAGTACAAGCAAGGGAGCGGTGGAATGGCGGGGCGGGACGAGGTGGCAGTCGAGGCGGCGATCGGCACGTTGACCGAGCGCTTGCGGGACGGCGGACCCGGGCTGGTCGTGGTGCGCGGAGCGGCGGGCAGCGGTCGGAGCGCGGTGCTCGGGGCCCTGGCAGAACGGTTCCCGGACGCGGTCCTGGTGGACGCGGCCGGACGCAGCTCCGACTCGGTGGCGGCGGAGCTGATCGACCGGATCCGCCCGCCGGAGTGGCGACGCTTCATGGCCCGCGACACGTACGGCGACTTGACCGACCTGGTCCTGGGGCTGCGCCAGGACAGCCAACCCCGGACGGTCCTGGTCGCCAACGCCGAACTCGCGGGCTCGCTGCGCTCCGGCGGCGAGCCGCAGTTGATGCGGCAGGTGCTGGACACCCTCCGGATCGCCGCCGAGGAGGGCTGGCTGCGGTTGGTGGTCGAGCGGAGCGCCTCCGTCCCCCGCGACGAGCGGCCGTCGAACCGTGCGGTCACCGTCGTGGAGCTGCCGGGCGGTGCGGGTCCGGAGGAGTTCCGGGCGCTCGAAGAAGCGGTCTCCCCCGAGGTGCTGGGGGCCTTGCGCGCGCTGGCCAACGGCCAGTTGTGGCGGGCGCCGGTGGCGGCCTGGGCGCAGCTCTGCGCAGCGGCCGAAGTCCCCTACAGCGGACTGGAGTTGGCCGAACTTCCCTGGCTGGTCGAGGACGAGGGCGGCATCGGGTTCGTCCGGCCCGCGCTGGCGGAGCAGTTGCGCTACGAGGGTGCGGAAGCCGCCGCGTTCCACCGCCGGATGACGGACCTCCTCCTCGCCGAAGGACCGGCCGAGCCGTGGGCCCTGCGGTCGCTGCCGGGCCACGCGGCCGCCGCCGGGCGGTTCGACGAACTGCTCGCCGACCCCGCGCTCCTGGCCAGGATCCCGCAGGAGGCACTGCTCGAGGCGTTCCGCGCCTGTTACCCGGACGGCATCGAACGGGGCACGCACGCGGCGGCCTTGCACTTCCTCAGCGGTTACGGCCTGGCCGGGGCCCCGCACGGCGAATGGGTCGCCTGGCTGGCCCACGACGCGTTCACCCGGGGGGACGTGGAGCGGGCCGAGGCCCTGGCCGAAGCCTCACCCGAGCCCCTGCCGTTCCGCACCGTCTGGTCCCGCTGGCGGGCCCCCGGGGACTTCACGCCGCCCACCGAGCCCGGTCACCAGAGCACGGTGGAGCTGGTGGATCCCGCCGAGTTCGACGGCGTGTCGGTGGTGGTGACCGAGGGCAGCGGTTCGCTCCGGCTGGTCCGGGACGCCGCTACGGGCCGCTTGCTGGCCGCGCTCACCGAGGAGTCCGCGGAGTCCGAGAAGTCCCGCCTGGTCATGCTGCCGGCGGACAGCGCGGCCCTGAACATCCGCGCGAACTACAACGTCACGGCCGTCCTGCCCCCGGGCGCCGACCGCAAGGCCCCCGCGCTCGGGGTGTTCCACCACCCGGACGCCGACTGGGGCGGCGCCGTCGGCGACCTGCTGGTGCTGGCCGGGGCGCAGGGCGCCTACGCCGTCCGGTTGGACGTCGACCTGCTCCGCGAAGGACCGGAGGAGCGGCTGCGTTCGCTGCTCGGCGGGGACGGGTTCCTGCTGCCGAAGCCGTTCGACCCGGCCGAAGTGGCGGACGCACGAAGCCTGTTGGAGCGGGCGTTCGGCCCCGAGCGGATCCACCGCCTGGCGGCGGACGAACTGCCCGCCGGGATCACCCACGAGCCGACCCGCCGACTGCTCACCGAGGTGGGCGTGCCGAAGGCGGCGGGGCTGGTCGGCCTGTGGCTGACGCCGCACGAGGGGCTGCCGGTGCGGGCCTGGGAGTCCACCGCCGACGCGGAACAGCCGCCCGGCAGCGGACCGTTCCACCTGATCGGCGACTGGATGGGCGCCCCATCGCTGGAGTCCTTCGTCACGATGGTGGCGCTGGAGAAGCAGTACCTGGAGGTGTACCGCACCGAGGGCCCGGACACCTACGACGTGCTGGAGGAGCTCCAGACCCAGGTCGCGGGCGTGGACCGGGCCGCCGCCGGGTCCGACGTCTGGCAGTACGCCCTCGAATCCGACAACTGGGGGGACTGACCGCCCCGCCCGCCCCCCGTTCCCGACTGTCCTCGCACCGTCCTCGCACCGGAGAGCCCTCGACGTGACCGACTCCAGCAACGCCGCCGTCCCGCAGCAGTCCTACCAGCCCCGAGCGACGGGGCAGGTCGAGACGGCGGTCGACGCGTTGACCGAGCGGCTGCGGGACGGCGGGCCCGGGCTGGTCGTGGTGCGCGGAGCGGCGGGCAGCGGGCGGAGCGCGGCGCTCCGGGGCGTGGCCGAGCGGTTCCCGGGCGCGGTTCTGGTGGACGCGGCCGGGCGCAGCGCCGATTCGGTGGTGGCGGAGTTGCTCGACCGGGTCCGCCTCCGGAACCCCCGCCGTCCGGCGGAAGGCGACAGGTCCCGCAGCCTGTACGACCTCGGGGAAGCCCTGCGCAGGGCGGAACGGCCCCCGGTGGTCCTGGTGGCCAATGCCGAACTCGCGGGCTCGCTCCGTTCCGGCGCCGAGCCGCGCCTGGTGCGGACGGTGCTGAGCGACCTGCGGAAGGCGGCCGAGAAGGGCCGGCTGCAGCTGGTGGCCGAGCAGAGCGTCTCCTACCCCTACAACGAGGGGGCGTCCAAGCGCGGGATCACCGTCGTGGAGCTGCCGGGCGGTGCGGGCCCGGAGGAGTTCCGGGCGCTCGAAGAAGCGGTCTCCCCCGAGGTGCTGGGGGCCTTGCGCGCGCTGGCCAACGGCCAGTTGTGGCGGGGTTCGTCCGGCCCGCGCTGGCCGAGCAGTTGCGTTACGAGGACGAGACGGCCGCCGCGTTCCACCGCCGGATGACGGATCTCCTCCTCGCCGACGGACCGGCCGAGCCGTGGGCCCTGCGGTCGCTGCCGGGCCACGCGGCCGCCGCCGGGCGGTTCGACGAACTGCTCGCCGATGCCTCGCTGCTGGCCAGGATCCCGCAGGACGCGCTGGTCGAAGCGTTCCGCGCCTGCTACCCGGACGGCATCGAACGGGGTACGCGCGCGGCGGCCCTGTACTTCCTGGTCGGTTACGGTCTGGCCGGGGCCCCGCACGGCGAGTGGGTCGCCTGGCTGGCCCACGACGCGTTCACCCGGGGCGAGGTGGAGCGGGCCGAGGCCCTGGCCGAAGCCTCGCCCGAGCCGCTGCCGTTCCGCACCGTCTGGTCCCGCTGGCGGGCTGCCGGGGACTTCACGCCGCCCACCGACCCGAGCCATCGCAGCGCCGTGGAAATCGTGGAACCCGCCCTATTCGAGGGCGAGTTGGCGGTGGTGACCGAGGGTGGCGGCCCGTTGCGCATCGTCCGGGACGCTGCCACCGGCGAGCTGCTCGCCCCGCCGTTCACCAGGGGGTCCGAAGCTCCCGGGCTCGTCGTGCTGCCGGCGGACAGTGCGGCTCTGAACGTCCGCGCGAACGACAACGTCACGGCCGTCCTCGCCCCCGGCACCGACCGCGGCACCGCCCCCGCGCTCAAGGTCTTCCACCACCCGGACGCCGACCGGGCCGGCGCCGTCGGCGACCTGCTGGTACTGGCCGGTTGCCAGGGCGCCTACGCCGTCCGGCTGGACGTCGACCTGCTCCGCGAAGGACCCGAGCGGCGGCTGCGCCCGCTGGCCAGGTGGCACCGGCGCCTGCTGCCGAAGCCGTTCGACCCGGCCGAAGTGGCGGACCTCCGAAGCCTGTTGGAGCGGGCGTTCGGCCCCGAGCAGATCCACCGCCTGACGGCGGACCAGCTGCCCGCCGGGATCACCCACGAGCCGACCCGCCGACTGCTCACCGAGGTGGGCGTGCCGGAGGTCGCGGATCTGATCAGCCTGCGCCTGGCCCCGCAGGAGGGGCTGCCGGTGCGGGCCTGGGAGTCCACCGCCGACGCGGAACAGCCGCCCGGCAGCGGACCGTTCCACCTGATCGGCGACTGGATGGGCGCCCCATGGAGTCCTTCCTCACCATGGCGGCGCTCCAGGAGCAGTACCTGCGGGTGTACCGCAGCGAAGGCCCCGACACGGGCTGCGTGCTGGAGGAGCTGGGGATCCGGCTCGCCGGCGTGGACCCCTCCGCAGCCGGGTCCGACACCTGGGGCTACGTCCTCGAGCCCTACAACTGGGCCGACTGACCGCCCCGCCCGCCCCCGTTCCCGACTGTCCTTGCACCGTCCTCGCACCGGAGAGCCCTCGACGTGACCGACTCCAGCAACACCGCCGTCCCGCAGCAGTCCTACCAGCCCCATCCGTACCTGGGCGGGCGGGCGGTGGCGCTGCGTGCGCTGGCGGCCTGGCGTTCGGGGGGTGCGGGGGTGCCCCGGACGGTGCTCGTGACGGGGGGGTCGGGCAGTGGGCGGTCCCGGTTGCTGGCGGGGTTCCTGATGCTCTGCGAGCCGTCCCGGCGGGAGGAGTTCGACCTGTCCGTGCTGGATCCGGCCACCGTGCCGCCGGGTGAGCTGCCCACGCCGCCGGTGTTCGACGCCACCGGGCTGTCGGCCGTTCAGTTGCGCTGGCTGGTGGCCGACCACTTCTCGCCGGGTGCGGTTCGCGCCGAGGAGTTGGACGAACGACTGGCCGGGATCGGGTCGGCCGGGGAGCCGGTGGCGGTGGTGGTCGCGGACGCCGACCGGGCGGGTGTGCTGCCGCAGTCGGGCGAGCCTGCCCGGGTCGCCGAGGAGGTGTTGCGGCCGCTCGCCCTGGCGGCCGGTGTCCGGCTGCTGGCCGAGGTGGACCGGGCCGACGCGGACCGGCTGGCCGGGGTGCTGCCCGCCGGGGAACTGCTGGTGATCGACCTCGACCGGGAGCCGTGGCGGGACGAGGAGGGGCTGCGGCTGCAGGCCGAGTTCTCCCTCCCGCAGCCGGACGGTGCGGCGCAGTTGGCCCGTACGGCGGACGGTCCGCTGGTGGTCCGGCTGGCCGCCTGGTCGGCCCGCAGCGCGCCGGACGGGCCGGTCCCGCTGCCCCGTACCGTCGGGGACGCGCTCGACCTGCAGGCCGAGCTTCACGGTGTCACCGAGCTGACCCTGCGCCGGCTGCTCGCCCCGTTGGCGCTGGCCGGGCCGGGCGAGCCGCTGCCGCTCGACCTCTGGGCGCCGCTCGCCTCGGCGGTCGCGGGCAAGGACCTCGGCCCGGCGCTGGCGGGCGGGCAGCACCTGCTGCTGCCGTTCTTCGACCTGGTCACGGCGGAGGGGCGGCCGCCCGCCGTCCGGATCGTCCACCCGGCGCTCGGCGCGGAGCTGCGCGCCCGCCTCGGCAGCACCGTCCACGAGGTGCAGCGCCGCCTGGCCACGGCGCTGCTCGCCACCCTGGGCAGCAGCGACGGCGACGGCGACGGCGGTGATAGCGACAACGACGGCCCGGGCCGGTGGGCGGCGGCCGCGCCGTACGTCCGGGAGCAGCTGGTCGGCCACGCGCTGGAGGGCGGTCTGCTGCCGGGGCTGCTCGCGGACCCGGGGTTCCTGCTGCACGCCGAGCAGGTGCGGCTGCGGGCCGCGGTGGAGCACCTGGTCGCCACCGGTGCCGAGTTGCCGCCGCCGGCCCGGACCTGGCTGCGGTTGGCGCCGCTGTTCACCCGTCAGGAGCCGGGTCCGGAGCTGCGCGCCGCCCTGTTGGAGCACGCGGCCCGCCAGGACGGTCTGCCCGCGCCGGAGTTCGGCCTCCCGCTGCCGTGGCGCACGCTGTGGGCCCGGCCGCTGGACGGGGTCCGGGCGGTCACGGCGGCCGCCCGGCCCGGGGGCGGGGCCGTGCTGGTGGCCTACCGGCCGGGCGCGGAGCCGGAGTTGGCGGTCTACGACGCGCTGACCGGCGAGCCGGACGGCACCGATCCGGCGCTGCTCGTCCGTCCCACCGACGAGGAGCGCTCCGCGACCCCGCTGGGGCTCAGCACCGGCGGCGACTACCTGCGGCTGTGGACCCGGGAGGCGGACGGCCGGGCGGGCGCGCAGGTCGCGCTGTTCCTCTCCGCCGAACCGCTGGGCGGCGCCGACCTGACCCCGGACGGCCTGCTACTGCTGGCCGACGCCCGCGGTGTCGCCGCCCTGCGCCCGACCGCCCTGGCGTCCGTTCCCCCGGCCGACCCGGCCGACCCGGCGTCCGCCGCCCCGGACGCCCCCGTGCCCGCGCCCGCGCCCGCGTCCGCCGCCCCGGACGCCCCCGTGCCCGCCCCCGCGCCCGTGCCCGCGGCTCCGGCGTCCGCCGACCTGGCCGCCCCCGCTGACCCCGCGGCCCCGGCCGCTGTGCCCGCCGGTTGAGGCGGGCGGCTGCATTACTGTGAACCCTGTCCGACCGGCCCTGAAGGAGAACGACCGCGTGACGACCCGCGAGCAGGCGATCGAGGCGGCCCACCAGTGGATCAACGGTGCCAAGCCCGAGGAGCAGTGGCACCGGATCGGCGTGCACGAGTTCGAGCTGGGCTGGGTGCTGTGGCCGGTGCTGCCGGCCGCCGGGCCGGACCCGGCGACCGGGGAGCGCCGGGCGCCTGCCGAGATCGGCACCGCCTGCGCGGTGGTCGACCGGGAGACCGGTGAGCTGACGCACTGGCCCTCGGTGCCGGTCGACGAGGTGGTGCAGCTCTACCGGGACAAGCTGGGCGCGGGCTCGTACGACCCCTCCCGTCCGCCGCTGGTCGGCCCGGGTGCCTCCGCCGTGCTGGGGTACCGGGACGCGCAGGGCGAGGAGCAGAGCCTGTTCCTGCTCTCCACTCCCGGGACCGGCCACCCGGAGGTGCGGGCCTGGCGGACGCTCCAGGAGCGGGGGGTGCGCCCGGAGGACGTGTTGTCGGTCTACACCGACCTGCGCCCGTGCGAGCTGCCCGGCGGCTACTGCGCGGCGGTGCTGCTGGCCGAGCTGCCGGTCGCCTCGTTCTCCTACGGCCACGACTACGGTCCGCGCTACGACCGCCGGGCGGCGGCCGTCCGGGCCCTCACCGACGCCACCGAGGAGTCCTTCCGGGCGGCCGGGCGGCCGGTGCCGCCGCGGCCCAACCGGGTGCCGTTCCCGCGTGCGGTGCCCGCCGCGGACGCCGAGCGCGACGCCGCCCTGGGGCGCCGGCTGGCCGGGTTGTTCGGTGCGGAGGGCGTGCACCGGGCGGACGCGGACGACGCGGCGGCCTCTCCGCTGCCCGAGGCGGCCCGGCAGACGCTGGTGTGGGCGGGGCTGCCGGTCCGGGTCGAGGGCTTCTTCGCGCTGGTGCCCGGGCTGCCGGACGTGGCCGGGCACCTGGCGGCGGTCGGCCGCGGTGCCCGGGTCCCGGACCGGGTCCGGGCCGTGCTGGCGGAGTACGTGCTGCTGGGCACCGACGGCCACGCGCTGGTGGCCGTCCAGTGCACCGCCGAGGGCGCCGGCCGGGTCTGGGCCGTCGACCCGGACAACGGCACCGGCCGCTACCTGAACGCCGACCTCAACTCCTACCTCCGCTGCCTGGCCCTGCTGGCCGAGCGCCGCCCCGCCCTGCGCGGCCTCGACCCGTACGCGGCGGCCGGTGTCGTCGACGCCTTCCAGCGCGAGCTGGCCGCCCTCGACGGCACGGTCTTCGACGACCCGGAGAACTGGTGGGCGGTCGTCGTCGAGCAGCTCTGGGACGGCATGCTCTAGAGGACCTGATCCGGGGCGGCCCCCGCTGCTTCCCCTCTTCTTCCCGGTGGCCCGTCAGTTCGCGGTGGTGTTCTCGCCCGCGAGCAGGCGGGCCACCAGTGCGTCCACCAGGGCGGTGCGGTGTTCGGGGGTGAACAGGTCGGGGAGGGTGAGCCGTTCGAGGATCAGCCAGTTCAGGGCGAGGATGAGCAGCTGGACGGTGGTGGCGTCGCCGGGGAGGCCGGCGGCGAGGTGGTAGTCGGTGTTGAAGCGGACGTCCTCGCCGATCCGGCGGGTGAGGACCTCGCGCAGTTCGGGGCGGCGCAGCGCGGCGAGGCGCAGTTCGAGCAGGGCGAGGAAGCCGGTGGGGAAGGCGGCGACGCGGTCGACGACCTGGTGCATGAGGGCGGTGACCCGGGCGGCGTCGCGGGGGCCTTCGAGGCCCTGGGCGAGGGTGTCGGCGTCGGGTTCGAGGCGTTCGTAGACGCGGTCGGCGCACTGGGCGAGCAGGGCGTTCCGGTTGGCGAAGTAGTTGGAGGCGGTGCCGGCTGGGACGGCGGCGCGCTGGTCGACGGCGCGGAAGGTGAGGCCGCGGGCGCCTTCCTCGGCCAGGACTTCGAGGGCGGCGTCGAGCAGGGCGGCTCGGCGCTCGGGGTTGCTGCGGGCCATCGCTTGTAACCACTCCAGACGTAGTGCTACGGTCTTACCACTCCGGCCAGAGTACTACGGAACGAGTGCTCACCGGCCTTCCCTGTCGAGAGGTTCCTGGATGCGAAAGCTCGTGTACTACGTCGCCGTCTCCGTGGACGGCTTCATCGCCGGCCCGTCCGGCGAGTTCGACTTCTACCCCGGTGCGCCGGACATGGCGCAGCACCAGCTGGACGAGTACCCGGAGACCATTCCGGTGCAGGCCCGCCCGCAGCTCGGTCTGACGGACACCCCCAACAAGCACTTCGACACGGTGCTGATGGGCCTGGGCGCCTACCGCCCGGGCCTGGACGCGGGCATCCCCAGCCCGTACCCGCACCTGGAGCAGTACGTGGTCTCCAGCACGCTGCCCGGCGTGGACGACCCGGCGGTGCACCTGGTGCGCGCCGATCCGCTGGGCCTGGTGCGGGAGTTGAAGCAGCGGCCGGGCAGCGGCGACCTCTGGCTGTGCGGCGGCGGCCGGCTGGCCGCCGAACTGCTGCCGGAGATCGACGAGTTGGTGTTCAAGCGGTACCCGGTGGTGGCGGGCGGCGGGATCCCCGCGTTCGCCGGTCCGCTGCGCCCGCGCCCGTTCGCCCCGGTGGAGACCCTGGCCTTCAGCCACGGCGGCACCGTCACCACCTACCGTCCGGCCGGGTGACGCGGGCGGGCGGCGGAGCGGACCGAGTTGCCGTACGACGACGCCGCCGGGCGGGACGAGGGATTCCCCGACTGCCGGGCACGCTGACGGGCGAGCAAGTGGCCGCCGACACGGCCGCGGCGCTGGGCGTCGGCGCGGCGCTGGGCGGCGGAGCGGGGCGGGCGTTCGTCGGCTTCTCGGTCGGCGACCACCTCGGGCTGCTGGCCGGCACCCGGCTGCCGCTGGACGCGGTCGTCGCCTGCTACCCCGGCTGGACACTGGAGGGCGGCACCCCGCCGGCCGACGACCGTCCGCCGCTCGCCGAGCGGGGCGCCGCCGCGCTCGCCGCCCACGGTACCGCGGTGCTCGGCCTGGTCGGCGCCGACGACCACGTCGTCCCGCCCGAGCAGTGGGCCCGGATCGGCGAGCGCCTCACCGCCGCGGGCGTCCGCACCGACCTGGTCAGCTACCCGGGCGTCCCGCACGGCTTCCTGTGCGACCACCGCCCCGCCACCCACCGGCCCGCCGAGAGCGCGGACGCCTTCGCCCGCATCCTCGCCGCCCTGGCGGCCGTGACGGTCCTGCACCCCCGACCGCCCACCGCGCCCACCGCCCCGCTCACCGCCGGACGGCGGCGGGCGGGGCGCCCGTCGTGCGCGGGGCGTCAGGCGGCGGGCGATCAGGGGTCCTCGGGCGTGCGCGGGCTGCTCCGAACGGGCGCCTTCCCGTCACCGGCCGGGCCGCCCGGGCGTTGAACGGCCGTCAAGCCGTTCCCCCACCCCCGCACGCCCGAGGACCCCGCCCCATGCGCACCGCACTCTCCGCCCT
>NZ_JOGH01000217.1:0-5822 GCF_000721345.1 Kitasatospora sp. NRRL B-11411
TGCCGGAACCGGCCCCGGAGAGCAGCCGGTTGCCGACCAGCCGGGCCGGGACGGGGCGGGTGAGGGCGGCCAGGACGCCGTCCAGCCAGGTCCCGGCGGGGCCCTCGTAGTCGGGGTCGCAGTCGGTGCGGGGGGCCAGGCGCTGGGCGCCGAGTTCAGCGAGCCGGGCGTCCAGGCGGCGGCCGTGGCCGCAGAAGTCCTGGTAGTTGGGGTCGCCGAGGGCGAGGACGGCGTAGCGGCGGCCGTCCAGGCGGACGGGTTCGCCGGTGGTGAGGGCGTCCCAGAAGGCGGCGCCGTTGTCGGGGGCCTCGCCGTCGCCGTAGGTGGAGGTGATCAGCAGCAGGTCGGCGTCGGCGGGGAGGGCGGCCGGGTCGGTGTCGGCCATGGCGTGCAGGGCGGCGGGGTGGCCGGCGGCGGTGAGGCGGGCGGCGGCGGCCGCGGCGAACTCCTCGGCGTTGCCGGTCTGCGAGGCCCACAGGACCAGCAGTTGCCGGGTCGCGGCGGAGGCGGGGGCGGAGGCGGCGCGCGAGTACAGGCCGGCCAGCGCGCCGTTGACCCACTGGGCGTGCACGGGGTCGAACGGGGCGTCGGCCGGGAGCACCGGCACGCCGGGCCGGCCGATCGGGAGGGCGGCCAGGAACCCCGCCAGGTACCGGCGTTCGTCCTCGCCGAGGACGGGCGGGGGCGCGGTGTCCAGCCCGAAGACGGCCGCGGTGACGGGGGCGGTGTCGAAGGCCGGGAGGGGCGCGGGGTCGGCGGGCGCGGCGGTGGTCACCGCGGTCAGGGAGACGGCGCAGTACTTGAGTTCGGGCTGGAAGGAGAGCGGGTCGACGGCGTCGGAGGTGACGGCGTTGATCGACAGGTCCTCGCCGAACAGGTCGTTCCAGTGGAACGGGGCGAAGCAACTCCCGCGCTGCACCCGGTCGGTGAGCACGGCGGGCAGCACGGCCCGGCCGCGCCGGGAGGCGATCTCGACGCCGTCGCCCGCGCCGATGCCGAGCGCGGCGGCGTCCTCGGGGTGGATCTCGACGAACGGCGACGGGTTGAGTTTGGCGAGTTTGGCGACCTTGGCGGTCTTGGTGAGGGTGTGCCACTGGTGCGGGAGGCGGCCGGTGTTCAGCACGAACGGGTGCTCGTCGTCCGGGAGTTCGGCCGGGTCGAGGTGCGGGCGGGGGTGGAAGACGGCCCGGCCGTCGGGGGTGGGGAAGTGCGGGGTGCCGTCGGGGAGCAGGTAGCGGATCGGGTTGCGGTCGGGCCCGTCGGGGTCGGCGGCGGGCCACTGGACGGGGGTGTCGCGCAGCCGCGGGTAGGAGGCGCCGCGCAGGTCCCAGCCGGTGGCGGGGTTGTACGCCTGCTTGAGCTCCTCGAAGACCTGCTCGGCGTCGGTGAAGTCGAAGCCCTCCGCGTAGCCCATGGCGCGGGCGACCTCGGCGATGATCCGCCAGTCCGGGAGGGCTTCGCCGGGCGGGTCGGCGGCGGGGCGGGCCAGGGTGAGGTTGCGTTCGCTGTTGATCAGCACGCCCTCGGTCTCGGTCCACAGCGCGGCCGGGAGGACGACGTCGGCGTAGGCGTTGGTCTCGGTGTCGGCGAACACGTCCTGGGTGATGACGAGTTCGGCCTTCTCCAGGCCGGCTATCACGGTGCTCCGGTTGCCGACCGAGGCGACCGGGTTGGTGCAGATGATCCAGCAGGCCCTGATCTCGCCGTCGGCGAGCTTCTCGAACATCTCGACGGTGCCCCGGCCGACGCCGTCGGCGCGCAGCGTGCCGGGCGGCAGCTGCCACAGCCGCTCGGTGAACTCCCGGTCGGCGGCGGACTGGACGGTGCGCTGGCCGGGCAGGCCGGGCCCCATGTAGCCCATCTCGCGGCCGCCCATCGCGTTGGGCTGGCCGGTCAGCGAGAACGGGCCGCTGCCGGGGCGGCAGATGGTGCCGGTGGCCAGGTGCAGGTTGACCAGGGCGTTGGTGTTCCAGGTGCCGTGCGTGGACTGGTTCAGCCCCATCGTCCACAGGCTGGTGAACTCCCCCGCCTCTCCGATGAGTTCGGCGGCCTTGCGGAGGTCGGCCTCGGCCAGGCCGGTGATCTCGGCGACCTTGGCCGGCGGGTAGTCGGCGAGGAAGTCGGGCATCGCCGCCCAGCCCTCGGTGTGCCGCTCGATGAACGCCTCGTCGAGGTGCCCGTCCGCGTGCAGCAGGTGCAGCAGGCCGTTCAGCAGCGCCAGGTCGGTGCCGGGCTTCAGCTGCAGGAACAGGTCGGCCTTGGCGGCGGTGGCGGTGCGCCGCGGGTCGACCACGATCAGCTTGGCGCCCGCCTTGACCCGGTCCATCATCCGCAGGAACAGGATCGGGTGGCAGTCGGCGGCGTTCGAGCCGATCACCAGGAACACGTCCGCCAGGTCGAGGTCCCGGTAGGAGCCGGGCGGGCCGTCCGCGCCCAGCGACAGCTTGTAGCCGGTGCCGGCACTGGCCATGCACAGCCGGGAGTTCGACTCGATCCGGTTGGTGCGCAGGTAGCCCTTGGCGAGCTTGTTCGCCAGGTACTGGGCCTCCAGGCTCATCTGCCCCGACACGTACAGCGCGACCGCGTCCGGCCCGTGCTCGTCCACGATCGCCCGCAGCCGCCGCCCGGTGTCGGCGATCGCCCCGGCGACCGGCGCCGGCACCGGCTCCCCGCCGCGGACCGGGCGCACCAGCGCGGTGGACAGCCGGCCGGGCGCGGCCAGCATGTCCGCGGTGGTCGCGCCCTTGGTGCACAGCCGGCCGCGGTTGGCCGGGTGCTCCGGGTCCCCGGAGACCTTCCGCACGGTGCGGCGGCCGTCCGGGCCGGTACCGACGTCCAGGAGCAGGCCGCAGCCCACCCCGCAGTAGGAGCAGACCGACCTGACCTGTTCGGTCCCCGGTCGCTGCGGCTTCGCTGCATCCTGCGCCACCTGTCCGGCCACGGGAACCCTTCCGTTCGACCTGCACCTGCCTGCGGCGACTGTAGGAAGAGCGCATTTCGCGGCTGTCTCCGCGGCGCACGGCCGACGGTTACACCGCCCGCACAGCGGATCGGACCCGCCGGTGAGGCACCGGACACGCTACGGGCCCCGGGCCGGGGCCCCGGCCGAGCCCCGGTCGAGCGGCGGCGGGACGGCCGCGGGGCGGCTCAGCCGCTGTGCGGCACCCCGGCGACCAGCACGCTCTGCCCCCGGAACTCGGCCACCACCGCGCCCGCGGCCGTGCGCACCGTCACGTCGTACACGCCCTGCCGGCCCGCCAGCGTCCGCTCCACCGCCTCCGCCACCAGCTCGTCGCCGAGCTGCGCCGGGGCCAGGAAGGTGACCTGCGCGCCCTGGGCCAGCGCCACCGGCCCGTAGCTGTTGCAGGCGTACGAGAACGCCACGTCGGCGAGCAGGAACACGTACCCGCCGTGCCCGATCCCGTGCGCGTTGGCCATCTCCTCGGTGACCTTCATCCGCGCCACCGCGCGGCCCCCGGACACCTCCCCGAGCACGATCCCCGCGCCACTGGCGGCCCGGTCGCGTTCGAACATTGCGTCGATCCTGGAACGTCCCACTACGGCCCCCCGGTGAGCTGCGCGTTCAGCGGCAGCAGCATTAGACCGATCACGTTGACGGCCTGTCAATGACGCCACGGCCCGGCGCCGGCCGGGGAAGCCCCCTGACCGGCGCCGACGGCCGCACCGACCGCTACGGCACCTGTTCCATCCGGGGCGGCAGGGCCACCCTGGTCCGACCGGGCAGGCCGTCCGGGACGGGTTCCCGGACGAACCGCACCCCCGGGGCCCCGAGGGTCTGCGCCAGCCCGGCGACGGGGGGACGGCCGTCCGCCCCCGGGTGGGTGCTGACGTGCGCGGTGCCGACCACCACCACGTACTTGGCGGGAGGCGCCCCCTCGCCCTGCTGACCGGCGGGCACCGCCCCCTGGTGGGTGGCGATCACCTCGTGGGCGTAGGCGTTCATCCGCCGCGCCCGGAAGTACTTGCCCTCGTCCCCCGCGACGTCGGCGATCCCCTCCCGGTTGCGCCGGGCCGGGTAGCCGTCGATCACCCGGACCTCGACGCCCTGCCGGTGGGCTTCGACGATCGTGTCGAGGACGGCGTCCTCGGGCAGCTTCATGCCCTTGGACTGCCGGCGGGCGACGGCTGCCAGCTCCTCCCCGGGGGCCGTGCCGGGCGGCGTCGTGGCGAAGTACCGGTCCAGCATCGGCTGGACCGCCTCGTCGGTGAAGTGCTCCAGGTACAGGGTGCGGACCCCGGAGTCCCGGAGCTGCTGCATGTTCCCTCGCAGGAAGTCCCAGGTCCCCTGGTCCCCGTGGTTCTCGCCGAGGACGAACCCCTGGTGCTGCCCCAGCAGCGCCTGCGACTGCCCGTGGGCGCCCGCGGCGTTCGCCAGCAGGTCGTCCACCTCGGCGGGCCCGGGCTGCTCCGGCAGCCCCTGCGCCGCCAGCCGGTCCGCGTCGGCGTCCAGGTCGGCGTCCCGCTGCTGCTGCGCCTCCCAGTACCCCCGGGTCTCCGGACGGCTCGCCCCGTAGCGCCGCATGAAGTCGACGCTCTCGGCCGACTGGTTGTCCACGGCGAAGCCGTCGCCCCGGCTCCGCAGGCTGTGCACGATGAAGTCGCGGACCGCGGTGGGGACGGACTCGTACTGGCTGTTGAGCATCCCCGGTTCGATGCGGCAGACCACCTCCCCGGTGGCCTTGTCGAACGAGAGGTGGGGGGCTCCGGCCGGGCCGAGTTCGACGCGCGTGCCGTTCGTCCGCCCGCCCCGGTGCTCCATCCAGAACTGCAGGCTGTCCGCGTCCTGCTGCCACTGCTTGGCCAGCCTGCGCCGCTCCTGCTTCTCCGCCTCGTACGCCTTCTGCTCCGGCGTTCCGGGAAGGCGCGCCTTCAGGCCCTTGTCGGGCTTCGGCGGTTCGTCGACCTTCGGGAACACGCCCTGGACGGGGTGGCCCGGCGGGTTCCGGTGGCTGACGCCGATGCCGTCGGACGGGTCGGTGCCGTGGGCGTTCAGGGTGCCGAAGCGGTCCATGAAGGCCGGGTCGTGCGGGCCGGAGAGGGTCTTCCCGTGCGGGTCGGCGACGGAGGCCCAGAGCGTCCAGTCCTCGCCGAAGCCGGTGGGGAGCGCCCCGTCCGCGGTGGTGACCTTGCGGTCGGTCAGGTCGGCCCAGCGCAGCGTGCCGTCCCGGTCGTGGACCAGCGCGACCGCGTGGCCGTCGCCGTCCTTGCCAGCGCCGATCACGGTGGCGAAGCTGCCCGGGCCGCCCTCCTGCACCTGCTCCATCAGCTTCCGGACGGCTTCCGGCCCCTCGCCGAACCGGGCCGGGGCGTCGTGCCGCTTCCACAGGGCGTCGGCGCCCGCGTGCTCGACCTCGCCGTGCAGGCTCTGGCCGGAGACCCGGGGGCGCCCGAAGTGGGTGTCCCGGTACGCCTCGACGTTCTCCAGGCAGGCGTTCAGGTCCTCGGTGCGCCGCCCGCCCGGGCCCTCGTGGGCCTGGCCCTCGTGGACCTGGCCCTCGTGGACCGGGGCCTCGTGGACCGGGGCCTCGTGCGGATTCACCTTGTGCAGCAGCGAGTTGCTCATTGGCGGGTGCAGCTTCGGCTCGCCGCCCAGGTAGCTCACCAGTTCCTGCGAGAGCGGGTGCTCCGGCCCGAACGGCCGGAACCCGCGGCCCTCGATCACCGCCGGGTCGTTCTCGTACTCCTCGGTGCGGCGGGACTTCGCCGGGGGCGCGGAGTCGGCGGCCGGGGAACCGGGCTCCTCGTCCGGGTCCGGGGTGCGGCCGTGCTTCCTGGAGGACGGCGGCGGGGGCGGGGAGGGC
>NZ_JOGH01000218.1:0-5535 GCF_000721345.1 Kitasatospora sp. NRRL B-11411
CACCCCCGTCCTCACCCCCGTCCACCCCGGCCAGGTCCTGCACACCCCGCTCACCGACGCCCTGGTCGTGCACCACCTGAACCCGGTCGGCAAGCGTGTCCAGCTGCTCACCCCGAAGGGTGACCCCGGGCGGGAAGGGGCCCGGTAGCCTGGTCGGACAGGCCAGAATCCCCACCATGGGAGCACTGATGAGCGTCGACCAGGACCCGTACCCGGACTGGCTCCGCCCGCCCGTCGGCGGCTACACGGCCGACGACCTGGACCGGCTGCCGGACCTCCCGCCGCACACGGAACTGATCGACGGGAGCCTGGTTTTCGTGAGTCCGCAGATGAGGTTCCACATGCGGGTGATGCGTGCTCTTGAGTACGCGCTGGTCGCTGCGGTCCCCCCGGGATGGGAGGTGCTGCGCGAGATGTCGGTCAAGATCGACGCCCGCAATCGACCGGAACCCGACCTCATGGTCGTCAACGAGGAGGGGAACACGGGCCAGCGCCAGACCTACAGCCTGGCGGCTGACGTCCTGCTCGCGGTCGAGGTGGTCTCCGACGAGTCGCAGGTCCGCGACCGCGAGGTCAAGCCCCGCAAGTACGCCGCCGCCGGCATCCGGCACTTCTGGCGGGTGGAGAACGTCGACGGCCGACCCGTCGTCTACACCTACGAGTTGGACCCCGCGACCGACCGCTACACGCCCACCGGGATCTTCCACGACCGCCTCAAGGTCGAGCACCCGTTCCCGGTCGAGGTCGAGCTGGCCTGACGTCGCGTCCGGATGGTGGACGGTCCGTGCCCAGGCCGTGGGACGGGTTGTACTGTCCGAGTATGTCTCGCACCATTCGTCTCGCAGTGATCCCGGGTGACGGCATCGGCCAGGAGGTCGTCGCCGAGGGCCTCAAGGTGCTCCGCGCCGCCCTGCCCACCGACACCAAGCTGGAGACCACCGAGTACGACCTCGGTGCACGGCTGTACCACCGCACCGGGGAGACCCTCCCGGACGCGGTGCTGGAGGAGCTCAAGGGCCAGGACGCGATCCTGCTCGGCGCCATCGGCGACCCGAGCGTGCCGTCCGGGGTGCTGGAGCGCGGGCTGCTGCTCAAGCTGCGGTTCGCCTTCGACCACCACATCAACCTGCGCCCGGGCAAGCTGTTTCCGAACGTGAAGTCGCCGCTCGCCGGCGACCCGCAGATCGACTTCGTGGTGGTCCGCGAGGGCACCGAGGGCCCGTACGTCGGCAACGGCGGCACGCTGCGCACCGGCACCCCGCAGGAGGTCGCCACCGAGGTCTCGCTGAACACCGCGTTCGGCATCGAGCGGGTCGTCCGGGACGCCTACCGCCGCGCCCAGGCCCGCCCGCGCAAGAAGCTCACCCTGGTCCACAAGAACAACGTGCTGGTGCACGCCGGCCACCTGTGGACCCGGATCTTCGAGCAGGTCGGCCGGGAGTTCCCCGAGGTCACCACCGACTACCTGCACGTCGACGCGGCGACGATCTTCTTCGTCACCCAGCCCGAGCGCTTCGACGTGATCGTCACCGACAACCTGTTCGGCGACATCCTGACCGACCTCGCCGCGGCCGTCACCGGCGGCATCGGCCTGGCCGCGTCCGGCAACATCAACCCGAGCGGCGACTTCCCGTCGATGTTCGAGCCGGTGCACGGCTCGGCCCCGGACATCGCCGGTCAGGGCAAGGCCGACCCGACCGCCACCGTGCTGTCCGTCGCCATGCTGCTGGAGCACCTCGGCTTCCCCGCCGAGGCCGCCGCCGTCGAGGCCGCGGTCGCCGCGGACCTCACCGAGCGCTCCGGCGCCCGGTCCACCTCCGAGGTCGGCGACGCGCTGGCCGCCCGAGTATCCGGCTGACCGGCCGGGACCACAATCTCCGGCCGGTGGGCCGGTTCACAGCGAGCAACAGCCTCCCGGCTGTTCGGCACGGCCCTCTGGATGCGAGTATCGACAGTGGGCCGTGCCGTCATGCGTTTCCCCCGCCCGACGGTTGAAGGCCCAGCCCAACCCCACGGTGAAGGACAGACAGCCATGAGCACGCCCACCCCGGCGCCCATCACGTTCGACCTCAAGCCCTCCGCGCACCCCCTGTCCGACGAGGAGCGCGAGGCCCGACTGGCCAACCCCGGCTTCGGCCGGGTCTTCACCGACCACATGGTGACCATCCGCTGGACCGAGGGCCTCGGCTGGCACGACGCCCAGCTCACGCCGTACGCGCCGCTGGAGATCGACCCGGCCAACATGACGCTGCACTACGGCCAGTCGATCTTCGAGGGCCTCAAGGCGTACCGGCAGGCCGACGGCTCCATCGCCACCTTCCGCCCGGAGGCCAACGCGGCCCGCTTCCAGGCCTCCGCCCGCCGGCTGGCGATGCCCGAACTGCCGGTCGAGACCTTCGTCGAGGCCGTCGAACTGCTCGTCCAGCAGGACCGCGCCTGGGTGCCCAGCCAGCCCGAGCAGAGCCTCTACCTGCGGCCCTTCATGTTCGCCACCGAGGTCGGCCTGGGCGTGCGCCCCGCCAACTCCTACGTCTTCATGATCATCGCCTCGCCGGCCGGCGCCTACTTCTCCGGCGGCGTCAAGCCCGTCTCGGTCTGGCTCTCCGAGGACTACGTCCGCGCCGCGCCCGGCGGCACCGGCGCCGCCAAGTGCGCCGGCAACTACGCGGCCTCCCTGGTCGCCCAGGCCGAGGCCGCCGCCAAGGGCTGCGACCAGGTGGTCTGGCTCGACGCCACCGAGCACAAGTGGGTCGAGGAGATGGGCGGCATGAACCTCTACTTCGTCCTCGGCGAGGGCGAGAACGCCACCGTCGTCACCCCCGAACTCTCCGGCTCGCTGCTCCCCGGCATCACCCGCGACTCCCTGCTCACCCTCGCCGCCGACCTCGGCCACGGCACCGAGGAGCGGAAGATCTCCACCGACGAGTGGAAGCAGGGCAACGCCGACGGCACCATCACCGAGGTCTTCGCCTGCGGCACCGCCGCCGTCATCACCCCCGTCGGCCACGTCAAGTCCGCCACCGCCGACTGGACCGTCGCCACCGGCGAGCCCGGCCCCGTCACCATGAAGCTCCGCCAGTCCCTCCTCGCCATCCAGGGCGGCCAGACCCCGGACACCCACGGCTGGATGCACAAGATCGCCTGACGCCGGACCGCCCGGGCATTTCACGGCGGAATGCCCGGGACCGGGTGACTTTCGCGTCGATCGGCCGTTGAGTCGGGCGGCCGGTACATCCCGGACGGCACATTCACCGGGTGCAGCGCGATGCGAGGGCAGCCGCCGTGGTGGGATCCGTCCGGGGTGGTGCGCGGCGGCTGCGCCACGACCACCCCGGCCCGTGCCGGGGCTCCGCTGCCGCTGCCCGGGCCGTTCGGGTTCGAGCTCGACACCGCCGACCTCTTCGCCTGACCCGTTCCGGATGGCGAGACGGCCCTCCCGTCCGGCGGGGGGTGTGCAAGACTGCGAGGGTGTCCTCGCTTTCGCTGATTATTAGCAGCAGGCGCGCCGGTCCGCAGTGACCGCTTCCACGGCAACACCCTGACCGCGGAGCGACCACCAGCGTCCAGACCCGCGCGCAGACCTCTCGCACCCGCGAGGGGTCTTTTGTTTTGCCCCCGGACCGGCACCTGACCCCACAAGGGGACGGAGACACCGGGGACGCGCGCGGGATGCTGGACAGTGGAGCCGGATTCCGATCCCGGCAAACAGCAGTAACTCCACCGAACGGAGAACCCAGGGCCATGACCGAGGCCAACAGCCGCCCCAGCGACGGCTTCCACGTCTTCGACACCACGCTCCGCGACGGCGCCCAGCGCGAGGGCATCAACCTCACGGTGGCGGACAAGCTGGCGATCGCGCGCCACCTGGACGAGTTCGGGGTCGGCTTCATCGAGGGCGGCTGGCCCGGCGCCAACCCCCGGGACACCGAGTTCTTCGCCCGCGCCCAGGCCGAGCTGGAGTTCAAGCACGCGCAGCTGGTCGCGTTCGGCGCCACCCGCCGGGCCGGCGGGAAGGCCGCCGAGGACCCGCAGCTGGCCGCGCTGGTGGCGTCCGGCGCGCCGGTGGTGACGCTGGTGGCGAAGTCGCACGACCGGCACGTGGAGCTGGCGCTGCGCACCACGCTGGAGGAGAACCTGGAGATGGTCCGGGACAGCGTGGAGTA
Organism: Kitasatospora sp. NRRL B-11411; assembly: GCF_000721345.1. NCBI lineage: Bacteria > Bacillati > Actinomycetota > Actinomycetes > Kitasatosporales > Streptomycetaceae > Kitasatospora > Kitasatospora sp. NRRL B-11411. The sequence goes on from NZ_JOGH01000218.1 coordinate 4,164, forward strand.
CCTGCGCGCCCGGGACCGCCGGGTGTTCATCGACTGCGAGCACTTCTTCGACGGCTACAAGGCGAACCCGGAGTACGCCCTGGCCGTGGTGCGCACCGCGCACGAGGCGGGGGCGGACGTGGTGGTGCTGTGCGACACCAACGGCGGCATGCTGCCGTCCGGGGTGCGCGAGATCGTCGCCACCGTGCTCGCGGAGACCGGCGCCCGCCTCGGCATCCACGCCCAGGACGACACCGGCTGCGCGGTGGCCAACACGCTGGCCGCGGTGGACGCCGGGGCCACCCACGTGCAGTGCACGGCCAACGGCTACGGCGAGCGGGTCGGCAACGCGAACCTGTTCCCGGTCGCGGCGGCGCTGGAGCTCAAGTACGACCGCCGGGTGCTCCCGGCCGGCGCGCTGGCCGAGATGACCCGGATCTCGCACGCGATCGCCGAGGTGGTGAACCTGGCGCCGTCCACCCACCAGCCGTACGTGGGCTTCTCGGCGTTCGCGCACAAGGCGGGCCTGCACGCCTCCGCGATCAAGGTCGACCCGGACCTGTACCAGCACATCGACCCGGAGCTGGTCGGCAACACCATGCGGATGCTGGTGTCCGACATGGCGGGGCGGGCGTCGATCGAGCTGAAGGGCAAGGAGCTGGGCTACGACCTGACCGGGGACCGCGACCTGGCGGGCCGGGTGGTGGCCCGGGTGAAGGCGCAGGAGAACCTCGGCTACACCTACGAGGCGGCGGACGCCTCGTTCGAGCTGCTGCTGCGCGACGAGGTGAACGGCGGCGAGCGGCAGCGGTACTTCGAGCTGGAGTCCTGGCGGACCATCAGCGAGCAGGGCCCGAACGGTTTCGCGGGCAACGAGGCGACCGTGAAGCTGTGGGCGAAGGGCGAGCGGAAGGTCGCCACCGGCGAGGGCAACGGCCCGGTGGACGCGCTGGACCGGGCGCTGCGGACGGCGCTGGAGCCGATCTACCCGGCGCTGGCGAAGCTGGAGCTGGTGGACTACAAGGTCCGGATCCTGGAGGGCCAGCACGGCACCGGTTCGAAGACCCGGGTGCTGATCGAGTCCACCGACGGCACCGCGACCTGGTCGACGGTCGGCGTCGCGGACAACGTGATCGGCGCGTCCTGGGTGGCGCTGGAGGACGCGTACACCTACGGGCTGCTGAGGGCCGGTCAGCAGCCGTAACGGCGGCGGGTGCGAGGAAGTGCCCAGGGGGCGTGCGGAAGGCTCCGCACGCCCCCTTCTGGCGTGTCCATTACCCCTTTTGACGCCCCGTCACCGGAGTCGGGCGAGGAGGGCGTGTTCGACGAGGGTGATGAGGGCGCTCTTGGCGCTGTCGCGTCGTCGGGCGTCGAGGGTGATGATGGGGATTTC
>NZ_JOGH01000219.1:0-5512 GCF_000721345.1 Kitasatospora sp. NRRL B-11411
CCCCGGCCGTGCCCGCCGCCCACCGCCGCCGTCCCGTCCCTCCTCCACGTCCAGTACTGCCCGGACTGGACGTACGCCTGACCAACAGTCAGAGGGTCGGGCGTCACAGCCAGTTGCGGCGCTTGAAGATCAGGTAGAGGCTGACGCAGACCACGCCCATCAGGCCGATGGCGAAGGGGTAGCCGAACATCCAGTGGAGTTCCGGCATCTCGTCGAAGTTCATGCCGTAGACGGTGCCGATGAGGGTGGGGGCGAAGAGGATGGCGGCCCAGGAGGAGATCTTCTTGATCTCGTCGTTCTGGGCGTGGCCGGCTTCGGCGAGTTGCTTCATCTCCTCGTTCTGGCGCTGGGAGACGAGGGTGGCGTTGACGGTGAGGATGTTCTGGAGCATCTGGCGGAAGCCGTCGACGCGTTCGGCGGCGTAGGTGGCGTGGTCGGCGACGTCGCGCAGGTAGCGCTGGAGTTCCTCGTCGGTGCCGTACTTCTGGAAGCCGCCTTCGAGGGCGCGGAGGATCTCCAGCAGGGGGCCGGTGGCGCGCTGGAACTCGATGACTTCGCGGGAGAGTTCGTAGATGCGGCGGGAGACTTCGGGGTCGCCGCCGAAGACCTCGGTCTCGATCTCGTCGATGTCGTGCTGGAGTCCGGCGATGACGGGGGCGTAGCCGTCGACGACGGCGTCCAGGACGGCGTAGAGGACGGCTTCGGGGCCGAGGGCGAGCAGGTCGGGGTCGGTTTCGAGGCGGCTGCGGACCATGGAGATGTCGGGCGACTGGGAGTGCCGGACGGTGAGGACGAAGTCGGGGCCGACGAAGAGGTGGATCTCGCCGAAGTCGACCTCCTCGACGTCGTCGAGGTAGCGGGCGGCGCGCAGCACGACGAACAGGGTGTCGCCGTAGCGTTCCAGCTTGGGGCGCTGGTGGGCGACGATGGCGTCCTCGAGGGCGAGTTCGTGGAGGTCGAACTTCTCGGCGGCTTCGACGAGTTGGGCCTCGGCGGGGCGGTAGAGGCCGATCCAGGCCATGGTGCCGGGCTTGCCGGGGAGTTCGCGGTAGATCTCGGCGAGGCTGGCGGGGGTCTCTATCCGGTGGCCGTCGTGGTAGACGGCGGCATCGACCACGGAGCGTTCCAGCGAGACGGGCTCGTGGACGTCGGAGTGCTGTTCGGAGCGCGGGTCCATGGAGTGCTCGGGGGCCGCGGTGCGGTCGGCGGGCCGCCGGGCGGTGGTGCGGCTGAAAGGTCGCTTGCTCGCGCGCACGGCGCGCACACGCCAGTCGGACACGGCGGGTACCTCCACGGGTCTGGTGCCGGCCGGGCCCGGGGACGGGAGGGGCGGGCGGCGGTCCCCGGTGGCGGGCGCGGCGGGGCGATGCCGGTGTGAACGCGGGGTTCAGCGGGCGGCGCGGCGCGGGCGGCGGTGCCGGGGGCCAGGAACGGGTGAGAACTTCCCGGAGCGGGGCCGACTTCGGCCCGGACTACTGCACTCCACTGCTCTCACCTCCTGTACGCCCCGGACGCCCGGCGGGAGCGGCGTCACGACCGCGGCCCAGTCTAGCCCCGCACGTCGCACGCTCCAGCCCCGCACGTCGCACGCCCCAACACCAGCCCCGCACGCCGCACGCCCCGGCCCCGCGCGTCGCGCGGCCGTTCCGGCCGGTCGGGGTGCCACCCTGGGCACGGCGGGTCGACGGACCGTCCCCGCCCCTCCCCCGGACCTCCGCGAGAAGGACCTGCGCCGTGCCGTTCTTCGTCCCGTCCCCGCAGTTGCTGCGCCCCGCGAACCTGCTGGACTCGCCCGACCGGGTCCCGGACTCGCGGGCGGCCGGCACCCCGGAGCCGCTGCGCGCGGGCCTGGTGGACCTGCTGGGCGAGGCGAAGGTGCTGAGCAAGGTGTCGGACCTGGTGAAGTACGCGTCCGACGCGAGCCCGTACCGTTTCGTGCCGCAGGTGGTGGTGGTTCCCGAGACGGTCCAGGACGTGGCGGCCGTGTTCGGCTACGCGCACCGCAACGGCCGCACGCTGGTGTTCCGGGCCGCGGGGACGTCGCTGAACGGGCAGGCGCAGGGCGAGGACATCCTGGTGGACGTCCGCCGGGCCTGGGCGGGGACGGGCGCCCGGGCGGGGGCCGTGCTGCTGCCGGACGGGGTGCACGCCCGGATCGCGCCGGGCACCACGGTGTTGCGGGCGAACGCGGCGCTGGCCCGGCACGGCCGGCTGCTGGGGCCGGACCCGGCGAGCGGGCGGGTGGCGACGGTGGGCGGGGTGGTGGCGAACAACGCGTGCGGGATGACGGCGGGCACCACCCGCAACTCCTACCGGCTGTTGTCCGAGGTGACGTTCGTGCTGCCGTCCGGCACCGTGGTGGACACCGGCGCGCCGGACGCCGACGAGCGGCTGCGGGAGGCCGAACCGGCGCTCTGCGACGGCCTGTTGGCGCTGAAGCGGGAGGTCGAGGCGGACCACGGGCTGGTGGCCCGGATCCGGGCGAAGTACGAGTTGAAGAACACCAACGGCTACCGGCTGGACGCGCTGCTGGACGGCGCCACCCCCGTCGAGATCCTGCGCGGCCTGGTGGTCGGCTCGGAGGGCACCCTGGGCTTCGTCGCCGACACGGTGTTCGAGACGGTGCCGCTGGAGCGCCGCACCTCCACCGCGCTGCTGTTCTTCCCGACCCTGGCGGACGCGGCGGCCGCCGTGCCGGGCTTCAACGGCCTGGGCGCCCGCGCGGTCGAGCTGATGGACGGCAACACGCTGCGCGCGCTGGCCTCGGTGCAGGGCGTCCCGGACGACTGGGCGCAGATCCCGCGCGAGGTGACGGCCCTGCTGGTGGAGTTCCGCAGCCCGGATGACAAAACACTGGACGCACACGAACAGGCTGCCCACCGCGCCGTGCAGGAGCTGCGACTGGTCCGCCCGGTGGCCTCCGCCACCAACACCTTCACCCGCGACCGGGCCGTCGCCGCCGTGTACTGGCACGCCCGGGAAGCGTTCGTGACGGCCGTCGGCAAGACCCGCCCGTCCGGCACCACCCTGATCACCGAGGACTTCGCCGTCCCGCCCGCCCGGCTGGCCGAGGCGTGCACGGCGCTGCTCGAACTGCAGGCCGCGCACGGCTTCGACGCGGCCGTCTCCGGGCACGCCGCGCACGGCAACCTGCACTTCCTGCTGACCTTCGACGCCTCCCGCCCCGAGGACGTCCGCCGCTACGCCGCGTTCATGGACGCGTTCTGCACGATGACCGTCGAGCGCTTCGACGGCGCGCTGAAGGCCGAGCACGCCACCGGGCGCAACCTCGCGCCGTACCTGGCGCTCGAATGGGGCGAGCGGGCCACCGCCCTGATGTGGCGGATCAAGGAGCTGTTCGACCCGCACGGCGTCCTCGCCCCGGGAGTGGTGCTCAGCCGCGACCCGGAGATCCACCTCAAGGGCCTCAAGACCATCCCGCCGGTCGAGGCGGTCGCCGACCCGTGCATCGAGTGCGGCTTCTGCGAGGCGGTCTGCCCCAGCCACGACCTGACCACCTCGCCGCGCCAACGGATCGTGCTGCGCCGCGAGATGACCCGCCAGGACGAGGGCTCGAAGGTCCTGGACGAGCTGCTCGACTCGTACGGCTACGACGCCGTCGACACCTGCGCGGGCGACTCCACCTGCAAGCTGGCCTGCCCGGTCGGGATCGACACCGGTGCGCTGATGAAGGACTTCCGGCACCGGCGGCACTCCGCCTTCGAGGAGCGGAACGCGCGGACGGCCGCCGACCGCTTCGCCCTGCTGGAGGCCGCCGCCCGCACCGGCCTGGACGCCGCCGCCCACCTGCCCGACCGGCTGCTGTCGGCCGCCACCGGCGCGGCCCGGGCCGCCGTCCGGCCCGACCTCGTCCCGGCCTGGCTGCCGGAGATCCCGTCCGGCGCGGCGAAGGCGCTGCCGCCGACCGGGCCGCGCGCCGAAGCGACAGCCGTCTACTACGTGGCCTGCGTGAACCGGATCTTCGACTCCACCGGCGGCGGGGAGCACACCTCACTGCCGCAGGCCGTCGTGGAGGTGTCCCGGCGGGCCGGCAAACCGGTGTGGATCCCCGCCGACCTGCCGGGGACGTGCTGCGCGACCATCTGGCACTCCAAGGGCTACCTGGAGGGCAACGCACTGATGGCGAACCGGATCGTCGAACGGGCCTGGGAGTGGACCGGCCACGGCGAACTGCCGCTGGTGGTCGACGCCTCCTCGTGCACGCTCGGCATCGCCGAGGAGGTCCTGCCGTACCTGACCGCGCGCAACCGGGAACTGCACGCGAAGCTGACCGTCGTCGACTCCACCACCTGGGCGGCCGGCCTGCTCCCGCACCTGACCGTCACCACCCCGCTGGCCAGCGCCGTCCTGCACCCCACCTGCTCGATGCGCCACCTGGACGTGGTCGGCGACCTGGCCGCCGTTGCCGGGGCGGTCAGCGACGAGGTGGTGACCCCGGTGTACGCCGAGTGCTGCGGCTTCGCGGGCGACCGCGGCCTGCTGCACGAGGAGCTGACCGCCTCGGCGACCCGGCACGAGGCCGCCGAGGTGCTCACCCGGGACTTCGACGCCCACCTGAGCGCCAACCGGACGTGCGAGATCGGCATGGACCACGTCACCGGCCGCACCTACCACTCCGTCCTGATCGCCCTGGAACGGTCCACCCGCCCGACCTGACCCACCGTCAGCCACCCGCCCGGCCTGACCCGCCACCGCCGGCAGGGGTCCGCGCACCCGGTCGGGGGGCTGCCCGGTCTCGGCGGCGATCAGCACGTGCCCGGCCTTGCCGAGTTCGGCCCGTTCCAGGATCTCGGCCCGGGTGCCGTTGACCTCGCCCCCCACACACAGCGGCCGGTCAGTCGGCCGGGCGGTCGGCCAGGCAGGCCGCCACCTCCGTGGCCGGGACGCCGGGGTGCTCGGTGGGGAGTTCGGCGAGGAAGCGCCGGCCCCAGGCGGGGTCGAGGCCGCGGAGCAGCGCGGCCTGTTCGGCCAGGGCGACGATCCGGGCCGGATGTCCGGGCTCGCGTCCGGGCTCGCGTCCGGGCTCGCGTCCGGGCGGGCGGAGGTGCTGCCGGGCGGCCTGACGGCGCCAGGAGAGCGGGCGGGTGGCCTCGCGGGCGGCCCAGTAGAGCGCCTCGTCCAGGTCGCGGGTGGTGCGGCGGTCGAGGACGTCGCTGCGCTCGCCGAGGATCCAGTGCGCCACCCCGTCGTGCACTTCGAGGTAGGGGCGCAGTTCGTAGGAGGCGGCGAAGCCGACCAGGTCGCGCCGCTCCACTCCGTCGAGCCGGGCGGCGATCCGCTCGACTCCGGCCCGGAGGTCCTCCATGGTTATCGTCATACTGACGAATAATACAGGCGCATCCGGGCGACCCGCCTCACCCCTGTGCGCCGGTCGGAGCAGGGTGCGGAAAGGTTTTTGCCGGGAATGCCCCGTGTTGCCCCAGACGGACGCACCACCGGAGCGTGAACCCGTGACCACCCCTCCCCCGCCCAGCCCGCAGCCCACCGACCC
>NZ_JOGH01000220.1:0-5425 GCF_000721345.1 Kitasatospora sp. NRRL B-11411
CAGCCGACCGCCACCCGCCCGCCCCCGGCCCGCGCCGCCAGTTCGGCCGCCCGCGCCTCCCCGCACCCGATCAGCGTCAACCCGCCGGGCGTCCGCGCCAGCACCCCGGCCAGCCCGTACGCGGCCCGCGCCCCGGCCCCGACCGTCCAGGCGCCGGCCGCGGTCAGCGCGGCGAGCTCACCGAAACTGACGGCCAGCAACGCGTCCGGCGGCCCGTACCGCCCGACCAGCACCCGCTGCCAGGCCACCGCCGCCCCGTAGTGCGCCACCTGCTGGAGCCCGACCGGCCCCCGCGCCAACTCCCGCCCACCGGGCGGGTCCGCCCCCAGCAGCAGGGCGGCCGGCGACGGCAGTGCCCCGGTGCCGGCACTGGCGTCGATCTCCTCGTAGACGGCCCGCAACGCGCGGCGCAGCGCCCCGTCCCGGGCGGCGGCCCGGGACAGCACCTGCACGGGGAAGTCCCCCTGGCCTGGAAACATGTGAACCGACACGGGCATGACTGCACGCTCCGCAGCAGCGAGAGGGCCGATCCGGCAGGGGCCGCACCACACCCGGCCCCGCGCCGACTCCCCTCGACACGGCCGGTGTCCGGCCCGCCACCACAGTGCCCAATCAGTACACCCACCATCCAGTCATATGAGCCTTGAATGTGTTGAAAGTTCCACCCCCTGTTGAACACCCGCCCCGGAAGCCCCCCTCACCGACCTCCGGCAAGACCGGCCGACCGACCGACCGGCCCCTATGATCGACCCGTGCAGCCGCCCCCCACCGGCAACCCCCCGCTGACCGCCGCGTTCCCGCCCGAACTCGCCGACGACGCCCGGGCGGTGCTGGCGGCCATGCCCGCCTCCCGCTTCCCGCCGATCACCCCGTTCCCCGTCCTCGTCGGGGGCCGGCCGGTCACCCTCCCCGGGCGCCTCTACAACGACGAGCCGCCGGCCCGCGCGGTGGCGTCGCTGTCGGAGCGCCAACGGCAGCTCCTGCACTGCCTCTACACGCGGAACTGGGACGGGCGAATCCGGCAGCGCCACCTGGAGGAGATCGTCGGATCCGCAGACCCCTGGGTCGTCCCGTTCGTCGTGCAACTGGTCGGCGAGTACGTCCTGGAGATCCTGGTCGTCATCCGCGACGCGCTTTCCGACCTCGCCGCCCCGGGCACCGCCGGACACCTCGCCTACGGCCGGTTCATCGCGGAGAACCCGGCCTTCTTCGCCCGCACCCAACGGCGCGTCGTGAGCTACTGGAGCTGCTACCACCGCGCCGCCCACCCGAGTTTCCGCAACCACCCGGGGCACGCCGTCCTCGCCCTCCTGCGCTCCGCCGCCTCCACCCGGACGGGACACCCCTGGCCCGACCTCACTCCAGCCGCCACCCGGGCGGGCGGCCACCACTAGCACCCGCACCCGCTCCCGCTCCCGCTCCTGCTCCCGCTGCGAACGCGGCCGACTCCGCTGCCAGCGCGGTGAGTTGCTCGCCCGTCTCCAGCCAGGTGGTCACCTCCGCCCGCCAGGTGCCGTCGGCGGTCCGCCAGGGTCGGAGTTCCCAGCTCAGTGCGGTGTGGCCGCCGGGGTGGAACACCGCTCGCAGCGTCAGGTCGCGGTCGGGGGTGCGCCACTCCCGCTCGCCTTCCCAGCCCCGGAAGTCCGCGGCCAGCGCGGCCAGGAAGCCGGGCAGCCCGCCGTCCGGTCCCAGGTCGACCACCTGCGGCAGCCGCGCCGCCAGGCCGGGGGCCCGCAGTTCCACCGCGAACCGCAGCACCCCGTCCTCCTCCTGCCGGTCCGTCAGCAGGACGCCGACCGCCCGGTTCCGTCCGCACCGCACCTCCACCGGCGACTCCTCGTGCTCCGTGCTCACTGCGCGATCATTCCGGTCAGCGCGAGGTCGAGCAGCCGGTCGGCCTGGTCGGCGGTGTCGTGTTCGCGGGCCCAGGCGGCGGCGTTCATCAGGGTGAAAAGGTCCGCGCCGGTGGTGTCGCCGCGCAGCGCGCCCGCCCGGCGGGCCCGGTCGACCAGGTGGTCGCCGATCCCGGTCAGCCGGTGGCAGGAGTCGCGGAGTTCGTCGGCGCGGGCGGCCAGGGTGGCGGCCAGGCCCTGGTAGGCGGCGGCGTGCCGGACCACCGCGCGGACCCAGTCGGCCAGTGCCCGGGCCGGGTCGGGGTGTTCGGCGAGGCCGTCCCCGTAGGCGAACAGTTCCTGGTTGCGGGTGTCCAGCAGGGCGGCGACCAGTGCGGCGCGGGTCGGGAAGTGGCCGTAGAGGGTGCCGATGGCGACGCCGGCCCGGCGGGCGACGCCTTCCAGCGAGGCGCCGGTGCCCTCCTCGCGGAAGACGGCGTCGGCCTCGGCGAGCAGCCGTTCCCGGTTGCGCAGCGCGTCGGCGCGCGGTCGGCGGCGGGCGGTCCCGGTCACGTCAGCTCCCTTTTCCGGGCGGGCACTTGTGCCCGCACCTCAATTCGAGGCATCCTCACTTTACCTCGAAACCGAGGATGCCTCAGCTTATCCGAGCCCAGCCACCGCACCACGGAACACCTGTCCTCACACCCGTCCTCATCACCACCAGACAGGGGAGAACCCGCCGTGATCCTGCTGACCGGAGCCACCGGCTCGATCGGCCGCCACCTGGTCCGCCGACTCGCCGCCCGGGGCGCCGAGTTCCGCGCCCTGGTCCGGGACGAGGCCAAGGGCCGCGCCCTGGGCTGCGCGTACACCGTGGGCGACTTCGCCGACCCCGGCTCGCTCGCCGCCGCGTTCGACGGGGTCGACCGGCTCTTCCTCAACGGGCCCGGCGCCGTACCGGTGGACGGGGAGCAGCCGATGCTCCGTCAGCTCGGCGCCGTCATCGACGCGGCCGCGGCGGCGGGCGTCGAACGGGTGGTGAAGGTCTCGGTCCGGCACGCCGCCCCCGGCCGCCCGCTCTCCGAGGGCGTGCACGGCGCGCTCGACCGCCGGCTCGCGGCGTCCGGCCCGGCCGCCTGGACGCTCCTGCAGCCCTCCGGCTTCCTGCAGAACCTGCTGGCCCCGGGCACCTTCACCCCCGACGGGCGCCTGGTCGGCCGCTACGGCGGCGCCCCCGTCTCGCACATCGACTGCCGGGACATCGCCGACTGCGCGGAGGTCCTGCTGACGGGGCCGCCGCGCCCGGGCGAGTCCTTCGCCCTGACCGGGCCGGAGGCCGTCACCGACCGGCAGCTGGCCGACCGCGTCTCCCGCGCCCTGCACCACCCGGTCGGACTGCTCCCCCGCACCCCGGACGAGGTCGCCGCCGACCTGACCGCCCAGGGCGCCCCGGCCGGCTTCGCCGCCGAACTGGCCGTCCTGCTGCACGAGGTCGCCGCGGGCTCGCTGGCCGAGGTGACCACCGCCGTCCCCGACCTGCTCGGCCGCCCCGCCCGCACCGTCGACGCCTTCCTCACCGACCACCTGCCGGCCTTCCGCACCGCCCTCCGCCTCCCGTGAACCCCCTCCCACCCCTGACTGGCCGCCATCGCCCGCCCCGCGCACCGAAGTTGAGTACGGGTACTCTGTCCGCCGATCCACCGCACACGGAACGATCGCCACACCGCCGGGCCGCCGGGCCCGCCCCACCGAACCGACCGGAGCGCCCACCGTGAAACGTCCCGCCCTGGCCGCGGCCACCGCCGTACTCGCAACGGGCGCCCTGCTCACCGGCTGCGGCTCCACCCACGCCCCCTCCGACCGGGCGGGCGCCGCACACCCCGCCGTCTCCGCCGCCCCTCCTTCCGCCTCCGCGTCCGCCTCCGCCTCCGCGTCCGGTTCGGCGGGCAGCACGCCGGAGGAGGCCCAGCGGAAGTTCGAGGAGCAGCAGAAGCAGGCGGCGGCCGAGCACGACAAGACCTTCCCCGCCGTCGCCGCGGCCTGCGCGGGCAAGTCCACCGCGACACCGTCGCCCACCCCCGCGGCCACGGCGTCCGGCGGCTACCAGCCCGAGAACCCCAAGTACAGCGAGAACCACGCCTACGCCCAGCTGATGCCGCTCAACCCGCTCCAGCAGTGCCGCGGCGACGCCCACGCCGCCCGCCTCACCGCCGAGGCCGCCAAACAGCCCCCCACCGGACCGGACCAGGCCAAGGCCCTGCTCACCCGCCTCGGCTACCCCGGAGCCACAGTCAACCAGACCGCGAACGGCGTCCAGTTCTCCGTCTCCGTCCCGAAAGTCGGCCCCTGCCTGTCGGGCACCCTGTCGGCCACCCCCCAGATCGAGGCACACGGTCCGTACCTGGAGGGCGGCTGCGAACGCCCGAAGGGCGGCCACTGAGCCCCCCGGGAAACCCCTCGCCAACGCGTCAACCGCCCAGCCAGAATGGCACGATGACGACCGACCCACTGCTCCGAAGGGCGTCCGGCCTGTGGCAGGGGCTGGCCGCCAATCCTGCCGCCGCCTTCCCCAGCCCGGGCACCGCGACCGTACTGGTGTCCCCCGGCTCCGGGCTGTGCCCGCGCGGATGGGTCGGCCTGCTGACCCTGGGCGGCGCGACACTGGCCACCGCACCGGACGTCCGCCGGGCCGCCCTGCTGCGCGACACGCTGCGGTCCCACCCGGAGGCCGCCCAGGACGCCGATCTGCTGCACGCGGTCCTCCCGGCCACTCGCTTCCTCGGGCCCGCCGTCCTCGCCTACCTCGCCCCGGACGCCCTCGTCCCGGACGCCACCGGCCCCACCGTCCGGCAGCTCCCTCCCGACCACCCGGCGTTGCGCGCCCTGGCGGCCCGGGCCACCGAGGAGGAACGCGACGAGGCCTCCCTCGACGAGATCACTTCCCCCGCGTTCGCCGTGCTCCGGGGCGAACGCGTCCTGGCCGCCTGTGGTTACCGCAACTGGCCATACGAGACCGCCCAGTTCAGCGCCCTCACCGCCCCGGACGCCCGCAACCGCGGCCTGGCCCGCGCCGTCGCGGCAGCGGCCGCTGCCCACGCCCTCGCCGTCGGCCTCCTCCCCCAGTGGCGCGCCCGCGTCCCGGCCTCCCGCCGGGTCGCCACCCGGGTGGGTTTCCGCGAACTGGGCACCCAACTCTCCGTCGAACTCCCCTGACCCGCCCTCCCGGCGACCCGAACTCCCTCCGCGAACCGGGCGCCCAGTCCGCCGCCCGGCTCCGCTCAACGACGGGCCGAGACCAGCAGCGCCGCGTGCGGGAGCGCCAATCCGCCGTCCGCCGTGCGGAACTCCTGGGCGAGGCGCCCGAACTCCCGCCGGACCCGGGTCCGGACGGCCGGTGGCTGGCTGTGCAGCAGTTCGCCGAGGAAGGCGACCCGGGCGGCGGGGCCGGACCACCACTCCTCCTCGGTGGTGCGGTGGTCCCAGCGCAGGGTGCGGCACTGCGCGTCGTGCAGGCCGCCGGCCGTGAGCAGCGCGGTGAAGCCGTCGGGGCTGCCGAGCGCCTGGAGTGCGGCGGGCGGCGGCGGGAGGTGGGC
>NZ_JOGH01000221.1:0-5302 GCF_000721345.1 Kitasatospora sp. NRRL B-11411
GGTGGTGGGGGGTGGGGGTGCGGCGGCGGGTTTGTTCGGGGCGGGCCACAGGGCGATCGCCCCGGCCGCGACGAGTGCGGCCACCAGGACCGCGAGAAACGCCTTCTGTCGTCCGTTCATGCCAACCCCCCTGGATCCAAGGCCATTCTGAGGGCACAACAGCTGTCACGTCAGTCCTTTTCGGGCATCAGTTTGCTCATCCTTTGCATGCTGATCAGTACGATGACCCGTCTGTCACAGGGATGTACGAGAAAGGCAACTGTCATGGGGGACAGCGGGTTTCAGGTCGAGCCCAGTGCGCTCGACCGGTACTCGTCACTGCTTGCCGAGCAGGCCGAGCAGCTGAACCGGATCGCCGAGGCCACCGCCGCGATCACCATCTCCTCGGACGCCTTCGGGCACCTGCCGAACGCCCAGCACCTGGCGTCGGCGTTCCAGGAGCACGCTGGTGCCAGCCGCGAGAACGTCGGGATGCTCGGCAGTGCGGTGAACGGCAGTTCGCAGGGGCTGGCCGGGGTGTCGCGCAACTACACGGACCACGAGGAGTACGTCGTGGGCACCATGAGCGGGGGCCAGGCGTGAGCGGGACTTCGTCCGGCAAGGGCAAGAGCGGCGGTTCGGGCGGCTCGTCCGGGAAGCGGAACGACTCGCACCAGCGGGTGAGCAACCCGTCCGAGGTCGGCAACCGGCCGCGGCAGACCACCACGGCGCCCGCGCCCGCGCCCGGCCGCAGCACCGGGACGGCGCCGCACGTGGGGGACCCGGGGCAGATCCGTCCCGGGGGGCAGCGGACCGGCGGGACCGGGGCGGCGGGGGACGGCGGCGAGGACGGGGCGCCGGCCGACCCGCGGCAGTCCTGGTTCAGCGGCATGCTCAAGGATGCCGGGAGCAACGCCGTCAGCAGCGCGGCGGGCAGCCTCGGCGGCAAGGCCGGCGACTACCTCGGCGGCAAGCTGTTCGGCTCCGGCGAGGAGCCGGCGGGTGGTGAGCCGGCCGGGGAGTCCGCGGGGGACGCCCCGATGGCCACCGGGATCGCCGGGCCGGCGATCGAGGCGATCCGGCAGGCCCAGGCCGAGCAGCAGCAGCGGGCCCGCGAGGGCGTCACCACGCTGCCGGCCCCGGCCCCCGGGTACGGGACGGGCGGGATCGGCGGCGGGTACGGCGGGGCGAGCACGATGCCCGCGTACGGGTCGATGCCGGGTTACGGCGCGCCGGGCCGGCAGAGCGACGCGTACGCCTGGGCCCACGCGCAGATCGAGCGTTCCATCCAGGACCTGCCGGAGGCCGAGCACAAGTCGCGCGGCGGCCTGGGCGGGGCGCTGGACCAGGCGGTCGAGTGGGCGCTGGAGGAGTCCGGCCTGCTGGACATGCTGGAGAAGGTCACCGGCAACCTGGCGGAGCTGAACGCGGCCACCATGGAGTGGCAGGCCCAGGCGGGCGCGGTGCGCTCGGTGGCGGCGGAGCTGCGGTCGGGCGTGGCGCCGGTGGCGGAGAGCTGGCAGGGGTCGGCGAGCGACGCCTTCGGCGGCCACATGGGCAACGTGGCGGACGCGCTCGACCAGACCGCCGAGGAGATGATGCAGACCGCGCAGATCATCAACTCGGCGGCGCAGGAGTGCGCGATGGCCGAGGGCCTGGTGATCGAGATCATCACCGAGGCGATCGAGGCGCTGATCGCCTCGCTGGCCGCGGAGGCGGTGCTCTCGCTGGTCACCTTCGGCGCGGCCGCGGTGGTCGGCGCGCTGATCGACGAGGCCGAGATCGGCGTCTTCGTCGCCCGGGTGGCGCAGGTCTCCACCAAGCTGGCCAAGGCCCTGGAGGAGCTGCTGAAGGCGCTCCAGGAGATGGGCAAGGCGGTCAAGGCGACCCGGAAGCTCGGTGACATCGCCAAGGTCATGGAGAAGATGAAGAAGGTCGAGACGGCCTTCAACGACGTCCGGAAGCTGGAGGAGGGCACCAGCAAGGCCGCCAAGATCGCCCAGAAGATCGACCAGAAGGTCACCGAGAAGGCCGGGGCCTGGGCCCAGGACAAGATCAAGGAGGGGCTGGGCATCGACCAGGACGACCGCTCGGGCGTCCAGATCGGCGACGGCACCCTCAAGGGGAACCTCAAGGCGGCCGGGAAGTCGGCGCTGGGCGTCGCCGAGGAGGGCCTGAAGAGCGACGTCAACAAGAACGCCGTCGAGCAGGAGCTGCTGAACGACATCGGTCTGAACCAGGAGCCGACGCCCTACCGGGTGGACCGCTCGCGGATCCAGACCGCGTTCGGCTGACCGGCCCGCCGGAGCCCGGCTCGTCGGAGCCGGGCTCCGGGCGGTCAGCGCCCCGCCGCCGCGGCGCGGAACGCCTGCAGGTCGCTCTCGCCGTCGAAGGCCAGCGCCAGCCAGGAGCCGTCCGCGAACAGCAGGTCCTGCCGCTGGGCCCACACGTCGTTCGGGGTGTCCGGGCGCAGCCACCAGCTGCCGGCGGGCAGTTCGAGCAGCGGGGTGGCCCGGTAGTGGTCGTCGGCCTGGCGGGCGGTCCAGCGGCTGAGCACCAGCAGCCGGCGGTCGGTGAGCAGCAGGGTGAACAGGTCGTGGTCGGCCTTGAGCTTCTCGCCCGCGGTGGTGCGCACCGCCCGCCAGAACAGCCGGGCGGTGGAGCCCTCGGGGGCGTGCCAGGAGCCGCCGTGCAGCGGGCGGCGCAGCGCCCGGTAGGCGCGCCGGGTCAGCGAGAGGCCGTAGGGGCGGCGGCCGTAGGCGCTCGGTCCGAAGATGTCGACGAACCAGCGCGGCAGGAAGTAGAGCCACAGGCCGCGCCAGACGGATTTGCAGAAGTTCATCGCCCAGACGAGAGGAGCGAAACCGGCGGCGCGCACGGTGTCGCGGTCCCACCAGAGCGGCAGGAGGCGGTCCAGTTCGACCGCCCACGTGCCGATCATCGGCTCGCCCGGATACAGGTGCTCACCTGCGGTTCGCTGGAGCCGGTAATCCCCGTAAGCGACCGCCGGAAGCGGTTGCTGGTGATAGGCGCTCATTCGACAAATCCCCCATTTCCCCATGCGGTTCGGTTTTCCGCGGGGAGCAGGCTACCCGGTGGGGGAAGCAATTCCGACCGCACCCCGGAAGGCGGTCCGGCAGCCTGTTCGGGCCTGCCAGAATGGGAGTATGTCGACCACTCCCGCCGCCCCCGGCAGCACCGCCCTGGACCCGGCGATCGCCGCCCGCCTCAAGCGCACCCCGGACGGCCTGCTGCCCGCCGTCGCCCAGCAGTACGACACCGGCGAGGTGCTGATGCTCGGCTGGATGGACGACGAGGCGCTGCACCGCACCCTGACCACCGGCCGCTGCACGTACTGGAGCCGCAGCCGCAGCGAGTACTGGGTGAAGGGCGACACCTCGGGCCACGTCCAGCACGTCAAGCAGGTCGCGCTGGACTGCGACGGCGACACCCTGCTGGTCAAGGTCGACCAGGTCGGCGCGGCCTGCCACACCGGCGACCGGACCTGCTTCGACGCCGACGTGCTGCCGCTCGCCCAGTAGCCTGTCCCCCGACCAGCCCGCCCCTCCCAGCCGATCGGTGTCCCATGGAACTTGAGGCTTTCCGCACGCTCGCCGCCGACACCCGGGTCATCCCGGTCACCCGCAGGCTCCTGGCGGACGGCCTCACCCCGATCGGCGTGTACCGCAGCCTCGCCGCCGAGCGCCCCGGCACCTTCCTGCTGGAGTCCGCCGAGCAGGGCCGCAGTTGGGCCCGGTACTCCTTCGTCGGGGTCCGCTCCGGCGCCGTCCTGACCGTCGGCGAGGACGGCGGCGCCCGCTGGCTCGGCGAGCCCCCGGTCGGCATCCCCACCACCGGCGACCCGCTGGAGGTGCTGCGCGCCACCCTGGCCGCCCTGCACACCCCCCGGCACCCGGACGACGGCCTGCCGCCGCTCACCGGCGGCCTGGTCGGCTACCTCGGCTACGACGTGGTGCGCCGCCTGGAGAAGCTCCCGGACCTCACCCCCGACGACCTCAAGCTCCCCGAGCTGACCCTGCTGCTCGCCACCGACCTGGCCGTCCTCGACCACGCCGACGGCACCGTGCTGCTGATCGCCAACGCGGTCAACCACAACGACCTGGCCACCGGCGTCGACGAGGCGCACGCGGACGCCGTCGCCCGCCTCGACGCGATGGAGGCCGACCTGCGCCGCCCCGTCGACCCCGGCCTCGCCACCTACACCCCGACCGCGGTCGACGCGCACTCGCCGTTCGGCGGCGAGCCGTACCGCAAGGCCGTCGACGTGGTGAAGGAGCGGATCCGGGCCGGCGAGGCGTTCCAGGTCGTCCCCTCGCAGCGCTTCGAGGCGCCCTGCCCGGCCTCCGCCCTCGACGTCTACCGGGTGCTGCGCACCACCAACCCCAGCCCGTACATGTACCTGTTCCGCTTCCCCGGGCCGGACGGCGGCGCCGAGGGCGGCTTCGACGTGGTCGGCTCCAGCCCGGAGGCGCTGGTCAAGGTGGCCGGCGGCGAGGCGATGCTGCACCCGATCGCCGGCACCCGGCACCGCGGCGCCACCCCGCACGAGGACGCCGAGCTGGCCGCCGAGCTGCTCGCCGACCCCAAGGAGCGGGCCGAGCACCTGATGCTGGTCGACCTGGGCCGCAACGACCTGGGCCGGGTCTGCGCGCCGGGCTCGGTCGAGGTGGTGGAGTTCATGACCGTCGAGCGCTACAGCCACGTCATGCACATCGTCTCCACCGTCACCGGAAAGGTCGCCGAGGGCCGCAGCGCGTTCGACGTGCTCACCGCCTGCTTCCCGGCCGGTACCCTCTCCGGCGCGCCCAAGCCGCGCGCCATGCAGATCATCGAGGAGCTCGAACCCACCCGCCGCGGCCTGTACGGCGGCTGCGTCGGCTACCTGGACTTCGCGGGCGACTCCGACACGGCGATCGCCATCCGCACCGCGGTGATCCGCGACGAGACCGCGTACGTCCAGGCGGGCGCGGGCGTGGTCGCCGACTCCGACCCGCACGCGGAGGACACCGAGTGCCGCAACAAGGCAGCCGCAGTCCTGCGCGCCGTCGCCACGGCCAACACCCTCCGCTGAGCCGGGGGCCCGGCCGGGCCGAGCCGCAGGCGGGGGAGGGGAACAGCGGCTCGGCCGGGCCGGGGGCTGGTGGGCGGGGGTGTGGTGCCTCCGCCGGGCCGGGGTCGGTTCGGCTGTGCCGGGGAGGAAGCGCGGATCGCCGGGCCGGAGGCCGCAGGCCCGGTACCTCTGGCGTCCCGAGCCTCCGGGGCTGCTCGGGCTCGGCCGGGCCGGAGGCCGGGGGTCGGTGGG
>NZ_JOGH01000222.1:0-5299 GCF_000721345.1 Kitasatospora sp. NRRL B-11411
GGGCGGGGTGGGGGCGGGGCTGCGACAATGGGGGGTGACGATCTTCGTACCGATGAGCAGACAGACAGTGAGGTTGCCTTGTCCAAGGTCAAGCTGAGCACCAATCACGGCGACATCGTGGTCCGGCTGGACGCCGAGAAGGCCCCGGCGACGGTGGAGAACTTCCTGCAGTACGTGCGGGACGGCTTCTACAACGGCACCGTGTTCCACCGGGTCATCGACGGCTTCATGGTGCAGGGCGGCGGTATGGAGCCGGGCCTGCGCCGCAAGGAGACCCGGGCGCCGATCCAGAACGAGGCCGACAACGGGCTGAAGAACACCCGGTACACGGTGGCGATGGCCCGGACCTCGGACCCGCACTCGGCCACCGCGCAGTTCTTCGTCAACGTGGCGGACAACGCCTTCCTCGACCACACCGCGAAGAGCGGCCCGGGCTGGGGCTACGCGGTGTTCGGCGAGGTCGTCGAGGGGCGGGAGGTGGTGGACGAGATCAAGTCGGTGCCCACCACCTCCAAGGGCGGGCACGCGGACGTCCCGAAGGAGGACGTGGTGCTGGTCTCCGCCGAGGTCGTGGAGTAGCGGGGGAGCAGGAGAGCAGGGAGGGGAACTGCCCCGGCCCCCGGGGGAGCGGGGGTCGGGGCAGGGCCGGGGGAGGGGGGCTCAGCTGTCGACGGGGAGGGCGGCCGCCAGCGGGAGTTCGCCGCAGTGCGGGCCGGCGTGCAGGACGAAGGTGCCCGGTTCGGTCTCCCAACCGGGGCGGTCGGGGGACCAGTGGGCCAGGGCCCGGGCGGGCAGGCGGAGGTCGACGTCGACCTGTTCGCCCGGGCCGGCCTCGGCGGTGGCGAAGGCGGCCAGCCAGCGCACCGGCCGGTCCACGGCGGAGCCGGGGCGGGAGAGGTAGAGCTGCACGGTCTCCCGGGAGCGGCGCGGGCCCTCGTTGCGCAGGGTGACCCGCACGGTGCGGGAGCCGTCCGGGGCCGGGGCCGAGGGGGCGCCGAGGGCCAGGTAGTGCCAGTCGCCCCAGCCCAGGCCGTGGCCGAACCAGTAGGCGGGGGTGCGGCCGGAGCGCAGCCAGCCGCGGTGGCCCAGGTGCAGGCCCTCGGTGTAGGGGAGGCGGCCGTCGGCGGGGGCGGTGGCGTAGACGGGGCAGTCGGCGGCGGCGTCCGGCCAGGTGGTGGGGAGCCGGCCGCCCGGTTCGGCGCGGCCGAGCAGCACCTCGGCCAGCGCGTCGCCGCCCTCCTGACCGGGGAACCAGCAGGTCAGCACCGCGCCGACCTGTTCGCGCCAGGGCAGCAGGACCGGGCTGCCGGTGTTCACCACCACCACGGTGCGCGGGTTGGCGGCCGCCACCGCCGCCACCAACTCGTCCTGGCGGCCCGGCAGTTGCAGCGAGGTGCGGTCGAAGCCCTCGCTCTCGTGCTCGTCGGTGGTGCCGACCACCACCACCGCCACGTCCGCCGCCGCGGCCAGCTCCACCGCGTGCGCGAACTCCCGTTCCAGCTCCGCCTCCGGCGGGTCCGCGGCCAGCACCAGCACCCGCCCGTGCGCGGACTCCACCGTCCGCCGGGCCAGCAGCGCCACCTCCCGGCCCGCCGCCAGCTCCAGCTCCACCTGCCGGAACGAGGGCGACACGTGCAGGTACGTCGGGTCGTCCGAGAGCGGGGCGACGTACTCCTCCAGCAGCACCGCGCCGTCCGCCTCCAGCCGCAGCGCGCCCAGGCCCACCACGCCCAGGCGCCAGCGGCCGGAGCTCGGCGCGGTGAACCGGGCCGCCACCTCGACGGTGCGCACCGGTGCCAGGTCGACCTCCGCGGCCGGCTCCAACACCCGCCCCGTGGAACGGTGTTCGGCGTGCACCAGGGAGCCGTCCGCGGCCAGGTAGCGCACCAGCACGCCCGGGGCCGAACCGTCCGGCAGCGTGCAGTCGGCCGCCGCCAGCGGCGTCGGCCGCAGACCGGTGCGCACCCCCGGCGCGTGCACCACCTCGACGGACGGGCCGAGCGCGGCCCGCAGGCCCGCCAGCGGCGAGACCGGCGCCGCCGGGAACACCGAGGCGCTGCCGCCGCCCTGCACCCGGGCGGTCGCCGCGTTCGGGCCCAGCACCGCGACCCGGCGCAGCGCCGGACCGTCCAGCGGCAGCAACCGGTCCGGGTTGTGCAGCAGCACGGTGCCCGCCACCGCGGCCGCCCGCAGCGCGCCCCGGGTCGCCGCGTCCACCGGCACCGGCGCCGGGCCGCCCGGCGGCGGCGGGTCGAACGCGCCGACCCGGCCCGCGAGCCGCAGCAGCCGCTCCACCTTGTCGTCCAGCACCGCCGCCGGCACCCGACCCGCGCGCACCGCCGCCGCCAGCGCCGGACCCCACGCCGGGTTCGGCCCCGGCATCGCCAGGTCGCAGCCCCCCGCGCCCGGCCCGTCCGCCGCGTGCACCGCCCCCCAGTCGGAGACCACCAGCCCGTCGAAGCCCCACTCGCCCTTCAACGGCTCGACCAGCAGCGGGTGTTCGACCATCGACGTCCCGTTGACCCGGTTGTACGCCGACATCACCGCCCACACCCCGGCCCGCACCGCCGCCTCGAACGGCGCCAGGTACACCTCGCGCAGCGTCCGCTCGTCCACCCGGGCGTCCACCGTCAGCCGCTCGGTCTCCGAGTCGTTCGCCACGTAGTGCTTGGCCGTCGCCGCGACGCCCAGCGACTGCACGCCCGCGACGTACGCCGCCCCGATCCGGGCGGTCAGCAGCGGATCCTCCGAGAAGCACTCGAAGTTGCGCCCCCCGAGCGGCGAGCGGTGCAGGTTCAACGTCGGCGCCAGCACCACGTGCACCCCCTTGCGCCGCGCCTCCGCCGCCAGCAACGCGCCCATCCGGCGCACCAGTTCCTCGTCCCAGGACGCCGCCAGCGCGGTCGCGCACGGCAGCAGCAGCGCCGTGTCCGCCTCGTCCCACCGCTCCCCGCGCACCCCCACCGGCCCGTCCGAGCAGACGATCGGACGCATCCCGAGCGCGGGCTCCCCGCTGGTCCGGAAGGTGTCCCCGCCGGAGACCAGCCGGGCCTTCCGCTCCAGGTCGAGCACCCGGTGGTCGGATCCGGCGGCGGGGGCGGGGAGTTGAGAGGGCATGGAGAGCTGGGTCATCGAGGTCCTTAGATCGACCTTCCCGGCTTCGGCCGAGGAGGGTGACGAGAGTCCCGCGAAGCGGGGCCGGGCAGGTGGGCAGAGCTACCCCGACGGCTGTGTCAGTGACGGGTTCTGGCGCGGGTGTCGTGGCGACCACTCACGTGAAGCGGGCTTTCTCGGGCCGCCGGACCGGCGGTCGCAGCCTGTGGAGACGGCGTAGGACCTCAACGGAGCACCCCGGGCGGGCAGTCGTCGGTGAAGCAGGAAGTCGTCCCGGCCGCCGCGTTCGCGCGCGGCGGCCCGGCCGCGAGGCCGTGGCGGCCAACTCGCGGGCGGGGAGGAGGTCAACCTTTCGTGGCTCCTTGCATGATGCCGTCGATGATCTGGCGGCCCATCAGGAGGAAGGCGACGAGGACGGGCGCGCTGGCGACCAGGGCGCCGGTGAGGACGAGGGAGTAGTCCTTGATGTAGCCGCTGGCGAGTTCGGAGAGGGTGAGCTGGACGGTGGGGTTCTGCTGGGTCATGACGACCTTGGGCCAGTAGAAGTCGTTCCAGGCGGCCATGAAGGTGAGCATGCCGAGGACGCTCATCGCGGGGCGGGCGGCGGGCAGCACGACGTGCCAGACCAGGCCGCGGGTGGTGCAGCCGTCCATCCGGCCGGCGTCGAGGAGTTCGTCGGGGACGGCGCCGATCAGGTACTGGCGCATGAAGAACAGGCCGAAGGCGTTGGCGGCGGCCGGGACGATCAGCGCCTGGAGGTGGTCGGCCCAGTGGAACCAGTTCGCCATCATGATGTAGAGCGGGATGATGCCGAGCTGGGTGGGGACCATCATGGTGGCGACCACCGAGGCGAGCAGCGGGTTGCGGCCGGGGAAGCGGAGCTTGGCGAAGGCGAAGCCGCCGAGGGTGCTGGTGAGGACCACGCTGGCGGTGACGGTGGTGGCCACGATCAGCGAGTTGAGCATGGCCAGGCGCAGGTCGGTCTGGGCGAACACCTGGGTGACGTTGTGCCAGAGCCGGCCGCCGGGCAGCAGCACCGGGGGCATCTTGTGGATCTCGGTGTTGGTGCGGGAGGCCGCGACCAGCGTCCAGTACAGCGGGAAGAGCGAGAGCAGCACGGCCGCGCCGAGGACGGCGTACACGCCGCGTCCGGCGGTCAGCTGGCGGGTGGTACGGGAACGCCTGCCGGTCATTCGGCACCTCGCATCCGGCGCGCGGCCAGGAAGTTGACGGCGGCGACCAGCACGATCAGCAGGAACATCGCCCAGGAGATCGCCGCGCCGTAGCCGTACTTGAAGCGGCCCCAGAACTGGTTGTACGAGTACAGGGCCAGGGTCTGGAACTGGTGCTGGGAGCCGCCGGTGGTCGGGTCCTGCTGCTGGCTGAACAGCATCGGCTCGCCGAACAGTTGGAGCGCGCCGATGGTGGAGACGATGACGGTGAACAGGATGGTCGGCCGCAGCATCGGGATCGTGATGGAGCGGAACTGCCGCCAGCGGCTCGCCCCGTCCAGCGCGGCCGCCTCGTACAGCTCGAACGGGACGGTCTGCATCGCGGCCAGGTAGAGCAGCGCGTTGTAGCCCGTCCAGCGCCAGGTGACGATCGCGGCGATGGCCGTCCAGGAGGAGAGGGTGCCGGCCTGCCAGTCGACGTGGTCGACGCCGAACAGCGAGAGGAACCAGTTGACCAGGCCGAAGTCGCGGCCGAACAGCTGGACGAAGATCAGCGTGACGGCGGCCACCGAGGTGACGTTCGGCAGCAGGACGCCCAGGCGCAGCAGGGTGCGGCCGCGCATCCGGTAGTTGAGCAGGTGGGCCAGGCCGAGGGCGAGCAGCAGTTGCGGGACGGTGGCCAGCACGCCGATGCCCAGGGTGTTCTTGACGGCGTTCCAGAAGAACGGGTCGTCCAGCAGCTTGCGGTAGTTCTCGAACCCGACCCAGTCGCCCGCGCTGCCCGGCCGGTCGGCCCGCCAGCCGGTGAACGAGACGTAGCCGGTGTACAGCATCGGGAACAGGCCGAAGACGCCGAAGACCAGGAAGAACGGCGAGAGGTACAGGTAGGGCGAGAGGGTGCGGTCGAGCCGGTGCCGGCGGTGGCCGGCGGGGCGGCGGCCGACGGGGCGGGCGGGGGCGCGGGCGCCGCGGGCGGCGGCGGTGGGTGCGGCCAAGGGGAGCTCCCAGGGGCG
>NZ_JOGH01000223.1:0-7828 GCF_000721345.1 Kitasatospora sp. NRRL B-11411
TCTCCGTCCCCCTCCCCGTCCCGCCCGCCTCTCCATCCCCCTCCCCGTCCCGCCTCCGGAGGCGTCGGCGGCCCGTCGGCGGCCGCAGGGGCGGGTCCGATCGGGTGAAGGGACAATGGACGCACGCGGTGGCAGGACAGCCGCCCGCCGCCCGTCAGCCGAGGCCGTGCTGGAGCCGCCCGTGAGCCGTCGCCGTCACCCGTCGCACCCCGCCGACGCGCACGAGCTGCTGGGCAAGCTCGGCGAGCTCACCGCCCGGGCGCTGGAGCACGCCGAGCGGCAGCGGGCCCGGGTCGAACTCGCCATGGCGCTGCAGCGCGAGTTCCTCCCGGCCGCGCTGCCGAGCCTGCCCGGGCTGCGGACCGCCGCCCGGTACGCGCCCGCGCGCCACGGCCTGGACATCGGCGGCGACTGGTACGACGGCTTCCGGCTGCCGGACGGGACGCTCGGGCTGACCATCGGCGACGTGCAGGGCCACGACGTCGAGGCGGCCGTGTTCATGGGCCAGGTCCGGATCGGCCTGCGGGCGCTGGCCACCGCGGCGAGCGACCCCGGCGAGGTGCTGGCCCGGACCAACGAACTGCTGCTGTCCCTGCCCGACGGCCTCTTCGCCACCTGCTGCTTCCTGCGCTTCGACCCCGCCACCCACGAACTGTCCGTCGCCCGGGCCGGCCACGTCCCGGCGATCTGGGCCAGCGCCGACGGCCGGTCCGGGATCGAGGACACCGAGAACCCCGACGCGGTGGGGCTGCCGCTCGGCATCGAACCCGGCGAGGTTTACCCGGTGACGCGGCGGCGCCTGTCGGGAACGGAGGCGGTCGTCCTGGTGACCGACGGCGTGGTGGAGGGGCCCGCGTTCTCGCTCGACACCGGCCTGGAGCACGTCCTGCGGCGGGTGCGCGCGGGGGTGGGCGCCGAGCCCGGGGAGCTGGCCGGCCGGGTGCTGGAGGTCGCCGACCTCACCGGGCACCAGGACGACGCCGCCGTCCTGGTGCTCTGCCACGGCGGGTGACCTCAGCGGATCCGACCGACCTAGCCGACCCGACCGACCCGGCCGACCCGGCCGACCCTCCGGGCGTGTCACGGCCGGGGCCGGGCGGCGGCGTGCGATGAGATGGCTGCTGTGCTGCGCAACGCGAAGGCCGGAGAGACCGCGGTGGCCGGCTTGTCGATCCTCGGCGTCGCGCTCGTGTACTGGGCGGGGGGCCGGCTCGGCCTGCTGACGCAGGTCGTCGTGGGCGGCGTCCACGTCACCCCGCTGTGGCCGCCGACCGGCGTCGCCGTGGCCGGCCTGCTGCTGCTCGGCCTGCGCGTGTGGCCCGGGATCGCGCTCGGCGCCCTGCTGGTCATCGCGGGGTTCGGAGCGATCACCCCCGCCTCCTTCGGCATCGCGGCGGGCAACACGCTCGCCCCGGTGGTGGCCGTCCTGCTGCTGGCCCGGGTGGGCTTCCGGGTCGAGCTCGACCGGCTGCGGGACGGTGTGGCGCTGGTCTTCCTGGGGGCGCTCGTCTCCACGCTGATCAGTGCGAGTACCGCCTGCCTGCTCCTGGTGTCCGAGGGCGCGCTGGCGGCGCACCAGTTCTGGCCCGCCTGGACGGCGTGGTGGACGGGTGACGCGATGGGCGTGCTGGTGGTCGCCCCGCTGCTGCTGGCGGTGCGCGCCGCCCGGATGCCCCGCGACGTACCGCTGCGCCGCTGGGCGGAGGCCCTCGGCCTGCTGGCGGTCACCGCCGTCACCGTGCTCACCGCGACCCGCAGCCCGCTCTCCCTGCTCTTCCTGGTCCTGCCGGTGGTGATGTGGGCGGCGCTGCGCTTCCAGTTGCTCGGCGCCGCGCCGTGCGTCCTGGTGGTGTCCGTCTTCGCCGTTCCCGCCGCCGTCCATCACATCGGCCCGTTCGCCCACCACGGCCTGCTCGCCGTGATGGTCCAGCTGCAGGCCCTCAACGGCGTCGCCGCCCTGACCGGACTGCTGCTCGCCGCCGTCACCACCGAACGCGAGAACACCCTCGACACCATCGAGCAGGCGTGCATCGCCCTCGCCGAAGTGGTGAACCGCCTCGCCCCGGGCGAGGCCGACGGCCCCTGGCCGCCCCCCGCCGACCCCCGTCGCCCCGGCTGACGGACGACCGACCACCCTACGAACCCCGCCCGGCCCGCCGCGAGCCGGTCCCGGCAGCGGGTAGGGGCCGACCGCGCACCGGCCCCGCGCCCCGGCCCCGCGCCACGGTCCCTGCCTCCGAACGATCCGCTGCGGACGAGCGACGGGCTTCCTCCCGGATGTGCGGGAAGGGCGCATCGGCCCGGTGGTGCGGAACCGACAGAGGTCGCTCATGCGCGGTGGCCGGGACGTCTGCTTGGATTGGGGCCGTTTTCATCCCGGACAACTTCCCGGGGCCGTGCGCCGGCCCGTGAGAGAGGCATCTGATGGCCAGGCTGACGCTGCCTGTGGAGGTCCCCCCGACGCGCCGCGCCCCCGAGGGCGGTTACACGCTGCACGGTCGGCACTACGAGGACCCGTACGTCTGGCTGGAGCGGCTCGACGACACCGAGACGGTCGACTGGATCGCCGCCCAGGAGACCGTCACCCGCACCGTGCTCGACGGCGTCCCCGGCCGCGACGGTCTGCGCGCCGCCGTCGCCCGTTCCGCTCGTCACACGCGTCTGTCCCCGCCGATCCCTGCGGGCCGGGACGGGCGCACTTTCCGCTGGCAGGCCGGTGCCGACGACGAGAAGTCCGCCCTGGTGATGCACCGTTCGACCGGCTCCCCTGCGGAAACCGTGCTCGACCCGGGTGCTTGGCCGGCCGGCGACGTCCTGGTGTTCGCCGAGCCGTCCCCCGACGGCACCCTGGTGGCGTTCGGCCGGGCCGGCGGCAGCACGCACAACGCGGTGATCCACGTCCTCGACGTCGAGACCGGCCGGCTACTGCCCGACCGGCCGCGGGGCACCGACCACGGCTCGGTCGCCTGGCGCCCCGATTCGTCCGGGTTCTTCTACACCGCCCGCCCGGAGCCCGGCGAGGTCCCGCCCGGCGAGGAGGCCTACTGGCACACCGTCTACGACCACCGGATCGGCTCGGCCGCCCCGGCCCGCAAGGTCTTCGGGGACGATCGCGACAAGGACCGCTGGTGCACCGTGCGCACCAGCGAGTGCGGCCGGTACGCCGTCATCACCGTGTGGGACTTCGTGCACGCCAACGACGTCACCCTGCTGCGCCTCGCCGACGACGAGCTGATCCCGGTGGCCACCGGAATGCGGTCGGTCAACCAGGTGCAGGTCATCGACGACGCGGTCCTCGTGTGGACCGACCTCGACGCGCCGCGCGGACGCCTGTGCCGTGCTCCCCTCACCGACCCGACCTCGTGGCACACGCTCATCCCGGAAGGCCCGGACATCCTGCAGACCGTCACCGGGATCGGAGGCCGCCTCTACGCCGTCTACTCGCGCGCCGCCTCGCACCGGGTGGCCGTCCACGCCGAGGACGGCAGTCACTTGAGGGACCTGGCGCTCCCCTCCCTCGGCTCGGTCAACCGGAACGAGGGGGAGGGCGTCGTCAGCGGGGTCACCGGCTCGTGGCACGGCGATGACGTGTGGGTGGCCTTCACCTCGTTCGTGCAGCCGCCGTCGGTCTACAAGTACCACTACGCCCACGACCGCCTGGAGGCCTACCACGTACCGGACACCGGCCTCGACCCGGCCGCGTACACCACGCAACAGGTCTGGTACGAGTCGGCCGACGGCACCCCCGTGTCGATGTTCCTCGTCCACCGCGCCGACCTGCCGCGCGACGGACGGCGCCCGGTCCGGCTCAGCGGCTACGGCGGCTTCAACATCCCCGTGGAACCGCGCTTCTCAGCCGTCAACGCCGCCTGGCTCCAGCTCGGCGGAGTGCTGGCCTACGCCAACATCCGCGGCGGCGGCGAATACGGCCGCGACTGGCACCAGGCAGCCGTCGGCACGCGACGCCAGAACGCTTTCGACGACTACGTCGCCGCGGCCCGCCACCTGGTCGCCACCGGATGGACCGCCCCCGACCGGATCGCCTCGCGCGGCAACAGCAACGGCGGTCTGCTGGTGGCCGTCACCGCGCTGCAGGCACCCGAAGCGTTCGGCGCCGTCTACTGCCGCGCACCCCTGCTCGACATGCTGCGCTTCCCCGCCTTCCCCAACCTCAGTGGCACCACGGTCGAATACGGCTCGCCGGACGACCCCGACGAGTGCGCCTACCTCGCCGCCTACTCCCCCTACCACAACGTGCGGCCCGATCGCCGCTACCCGGTGATGGCGATCGTGTCCGCACTCAACGACCGCACCGTACCGCCGCACGACCCGCTCAAGATGATCGCCGCCCTCCAAGCCGACGCCCCGCAGGGCGGCCCCTACCTGCTGGTACCGCTGCGCGACTCCGGCCACGGCGGAGGAACCACCCTCTCGGCCCTCATCGAGCAGGACGTCGACGAGCTGAGCTTCCTCTGCTGGACGCTCGGCATCCCGGCGCGACCAGAATGACCGGCGGCCGATCAGGTGGAGACGACCCCCGCCCCTGAAGCACCGGGGGCCCGCCCACCCCCCCTGACGCATGATCACGCCGCCACCTCGCGGCCGGTGCCTGCGTCAGGACGCCGAGACGTCCTTGCCGCGCCCCGGTAGGACAACCGGCCCGGGAAAAGCCGGTGCCGTACCGGAGCGCCGTGGAAGCATCCGGCCGCGCCACCGCTCTCCCCGGTACCGGATCCCCGGACTGCCGACGCGTGGAACCTGCCGCCGACATGGACGGGCGCCCTGGCCATCGCCGTCATCACCAAGGCCGCCGCCAACTCCCGCTCGCCGTCGCGGCCGTGAGGCACACCGCCGGCCAGGACCACCAGGTCCGGCGAAGATCCCTACCGGTGCTCGGGGTTCTCGAAGTCGAAGCAGCAGCCCGCGTCCCACACGGAGCGCTGGTTGCCGTGCACCGGGATGCCGCCCGCGTCCTTCAGTATCCGCACCAGGTGCAGCTGGTTCCACGTCATGAACGTGGTGTTCCGGTTGGTGAAGTCGTTCTCCGGCCCACCCGACCCCTCGTCCAGGTACGACGGCCCCGGCCCGGCCGGACCCACCCAGCTCACGAAACCCAGGTGCTGGAGGCTGTACAGCACGTTCATCGCGCAGTGCTTCGCACCGTCCTCGTTCCCGGTGATCAGACAGCCGCCGACCCGCCCGTAGTAGGCGTACTGGCCGTGCTCGTTGAGGACGGACGAGCAGGAGTACAGCCGCTCGATGACGCGCTTCATGACGGAGGAGACGCTCCAGACCCCACCCGAGCTGCCCCGATTCCGGCTCGCCGGGGATCTGGGTACAAAATTCAGAGGGCCGGTGGTGGTGTGATCTGGCAGAGGACAACGAGTTCGAGGCGTGGGACTACGTAGTAGGCGAGGAGGCCGCCTGCGACGTCGAGGTAGTGCATCGGTTCGCCGCTGCCCTGGTAGGTGGTCCCGTCCAGGTAGAGCGCTTCGGCAGCCCGGACGAGTTCGGCCGCCCGTTCTTCGACAGCGGCGAGGAAGCCGGTCGGCGCTCCAGCGGTGACGTGCTGTTTGCTGGGCAAGTACTCCCAGCTCCAGGTCATCCGTTCACCGCCGCGTAGGCGGCGCGGTAGATCTCGGCGACGGCGGTGGCGTGCTCTCTGCACTCCTGGACGGTGCCGGCGTGGTTGGCGAGGTAATTCGCCCGGTGGTAGGCCCGGGCCGTGGCCGGGTGGCGTTCGATCTCCACCACGGCGGCCCAGTGCGCGACGAATGCCCGGATGGGTTGGACGCTGCCGCTGGTGATGGCCTCGGCCATGGCCTTCGTCTGTCCGTCGATCATCTCGGGGAGGCGGTCCGCGGCAACGACGGCCAGGGCGGCCTTGAGCGCGGCCGGGTTCCGCTCGGGCCGGGGGATCAGCTCGACTCCGCCGTGCGCGGGCTGACTCATGGCGGCACTCCCTCTCTCGTCTGCTGCGAGGCTACTCGCTCCGAATGACACACTTCACGCACCCGAAAAATTCAGCACCCGGCTGGCCCCGACCGTCGCCGACCTCGCCAGCTACGCCGCCAAGTCCCCCTCGCTGTCGCGGCCGTGAGGCACACCGCCGGCCAGGACCACCAGGTCCGGCGAAGATCCCTACCGGTGCTCGGGGTTCTCGAAGTCGAAGCGGCAGCCCGCGTCCCACTCCGAGCGCTGGTTGCCGTGCGCCGGGATACCGCCCGCGTCCTTCAGCAGCCGGGCGAGGTGGAGCTGGTTCCAGGTCATGAAGGTGACGTTGCGGTTGGTGAAGTCGTTCTCGGGGCCGCCGGAGCCCTCGTCGAGGTAGGAGGGGCCGGGGCCGGCCGGGCCCACCCAGCCCGCGTCGGCCTGCGGCGGGATCACGAAACCCAGGTGCTGGAGGCTGTACAGCACGTTCATCGCGCAGTGCTTCGCACCGTCCTCGTTGCCGGTGATCAGGCAGCCGCCGACCCGCCCGTAGTAGGCGTACTGGCCGTGCTCGTTGAGGACGGACGAGCAGGAGTACAGCCGCTCGATGACGCGCTTCATGACGGAGGAGGCACCCCAGATCCCACAGCATTCTCCACGTGCACCATTCACTCGAACGCACTGGTGGACCCGCCTGTCACACGTGTCGGGACCACAGAATTTGAACCTGTACCGCCCTTGCCCCCCAGCGTCCGAACTGGCGTCTGACTGGCGCTCACCCATCCGAATTCCGCAGGTCAGGGCATGTCACGTCCAGCCTCCATGACGCCCAATACTGCCTCGTGACACCCAGTCCGTGAGAGGCGCGTGAGAGGCAGCCACCACCAAGGCGCTGGATGCAGGACCCCAGCAGTTCCTCGTAAGACGGCTGGCCAACGGCCATCGCCCGATCGAAGAAGCCGACCTATCGAACCCTGCGTCCCTGCTCCCAGGTGCGCGGGGACACTCTCTACCCATCCGCCAGGGACTGCGATCTTCCTCCCGGTGTGTTGTCTGGTGCGTGTCGCCGCCAGGCGACCGCCACGTGCTTCGTGTCCCACACCCCACGCCCTGCCGACACGCCGAACGAGCCAGCGAGCCTTGGTGCCGGAGAGCACCGAGTGCGAGGAGGGGTTCATGGGACAGCGTCCCCAGCGGGGCAGGGTGTACCGGCGGTGCGGCTGCAAGGACGGCAGCAGCGGGAAGCAGTTGGGGTCGTGGTGCCCGCAGTTGGCCGCGGATGTGAAGCACGGAACGTGGACGTACTGCGTCGACCTCGCTCCCAACGAGGGACGGCGCCGCACCCGCCGGCGAGGCGGGTTCTCCTCCCGCGCCGAAGCCACCCGGGAGATGAGAGCCGTGCTCGACGGCGAGCTGCGCGGGGTCTACGAGAACCGGCGCACCACGGTCGCCAGCTTCCTGCGGGAGTGGCTCGCGGCGCGGAAGAGCGAGCTGGCGCCGAACACCTACGCCGGGTACGCGGACTGCGTGCAACGTGACCTGATCCCGGCGTTCGGCCGGCACCGGCTGCCGGATCTGCGCCCCCAGCACATCGAGGACTGGATCCGCGCCCAGCAGGAGGCCGGCCGCGGGCGCGTGACCGTGTACCGGGTGATGGCTACGCTGCGCAACGCGTTGAACGCGGCCGTCCGGTCCTGGCGTCTGCGCTACAACCCCGCCAAGTACGCCGTCCCGCCCAAGCCCCGCGCCGCCGAACGCACCTGCTGGACCCCTGACGAGGCGGCCGCGTTCCTGCGGCATGTCCCGCTTCAACTTGCTGACATGATTTTGGGGTCGGGAAAGTTGGGGACGAGGGGGTCGGCGACTCCGGTGTGGACGTCGTGCGGGCGGTTCCAGG
>NZ_JOGH01000224.1:0-6651 GCF_000721345.1 Kitasatospora sp. NRRL B-11411
AGCAGTACGAGATCACCCTGCCCGCCGACTACGACCTCGACGTCATCCGCCGCCGGATCAAGGCCGGCGCCCCGATCCTGGACAACCGCCCGGGCCTCGGCTTCAAGGCGTGGCTGCTGCGCGAGCGCGGGACGGACGGCTCGCCGGTCAACCAGTACGCGCCGTTCTACGTGTGGCGCTCGGACGGGGCCGCGGCCGAGTTCCTGGTCGGCGGCGGCGGTTTCGCCAACATCGTCCGGGACTTCGGACGCCCGGCCGTCCACCACTGGACCGTCCTCGCGCACTTCTCCGGCCCGGCCCGCCGCACCGACCCCGTCCCGGGGACCGCCGTCCGCCGGCTGACCGCCGTCCCGACCGACCCGGACCCGCTGGCCCTCGCCGCCCACGTCGACCGCGAGGTGGAGCAGCTCCGCGAACTGGCCCGCCGCCCCGGCGTGCACACCGCCGTGCTGGCCCTCGAACCGACCCGCTGGGAACTGCTCCGCCTCACCCTCTGGAGCGCCGCCCCGGAACAGCCGCAGCAACCTCAGCAACAGCAGCAGCCTCAGCAACCGCAACAGGCGACGGACGGCTCGACGGCGGTCTTCCGCGTCCCGCACCTCTCCGCCCCGGAGCTGTCCGCCCTCCCCGAGGGCCGCGCCTGGTAGCCGCCCGCCGGGGCCCGCTCACTCCAGCATCCCGATCTGCCGCGCGCACCAGCCCCAGGCGTTCCAGCCCTGGCGGCGCAGGATCTCCTCCCCGACCGCGATCTGCTGCGCCCGGCTCGCCCGGTCGGGGCGGTCGGCGTAGCGCAGGCCGCCGGCCTCGCGCCAGGTGGGCGGCCAGATCTGGAGGCCGCCGTAGTAGCCGTTACCGGTGTCGGCCTGCCAGTCGCCGCTGCTCTCGCAGTCGGCGAGCCGGTCCCAGACCAGGTCGGAGACGCTCTGCCGGGCGGCGGCGGGCGGGCCGGCCGCGCCGGCGACGACGGTGGGGAGCAGCAGGCCGAGCACGATCAGCGCCCGCCGGTACGACCGAGGTATCCGCATCCCCCGACGCTACGCACCGCGCCCGCCGCACCACCCTCCGGACACCGCCGAGCGGGTACCGCCCACGACCCGCGGCCCACAACCCGCAGCACCGCGGAACCCGCAGCACCGCGGAAACGGCGGAAGCCGCCGCCCCGCACGCGGGGTGGCGGCTTCACGCCGACAGGGTGGGGCCGACGGGCGGCCCCGGGGGAAGCGGTGCTTCCGAGGGGGTGGGTCAGACCGACAGGACCTGGCCCGGGTAGATCAGGTCCGGGTTGCCGCCGACGACACCGGAGTTGTTGTTGTACAGGGCGTGCCAGTCGACGCCCAGGCTGTCCGCGATCTTGGACAGGGTGTCGCCGGACTTCACGGTGTAGCTGTTGCCGGAGGCGGCGGTGTTGGTGCCGGTGGTGGCCGCGGCGGACTTGTTCTTCCAGGTCTGCTTCGGGGTCTCCTGCGCGGCGGCCTTGGGGGCCTGGGCGCGGGACTCGGAGCGGGAGGCCTTGGCGGAGTTGTCCGAGGCGGTGCTGTCCGACTTCGACGAGGTCGAGTTCGAGGCCGAGTTCGAAGACGACTTCGAGGTCGAGGTCGAGGAGGAGGTCGACTTCGAGGAGCTGCTGGAGGAGGACGAGCTGCTGGACGAAGAAGAGGTGTCGACCTGGGCCGGCGCGCCGCCCTTGGTCAGACCGGCCTGCACGGAGCAGACGGGCCAGGCGCCCGGGCCCTGCGAGGCCAGCACCTTCTCGGCGACGGCGATCTGCTGCGCCTTGGTGGCCTGGTCCCAGGTGGAGACGTCCGCGGCGGAGGCCGTGTTGGCCGTGACGAGGCCGGCCACCGGGGCGGCGAGCAGGGCGCCGCCGACGACGGCCGCGCGGACGCGGTTGCGCTTGGGGGCGGTGGTGGCAGCGGCGGTCTCGTTACGGAAGGTCATGAGATTCCTCTCAACATTCCCGGGAGGGGCAGGCGGAACCAGGCCCCAGCCGGGCCGTGTTCGCTCGCCAAGTCCGGTGGGCGGGCCGTGCACGTGTCGGACGTGCCGCTTGCCGCCCCGGCCACCTGTCCGCATCCCCGGCGGCGGCTGGCTGCCGTCGCGCCGGTGGGCGCAGGGTCCGCGTTCCGGGGTGAGCCGGTCCGGGGTGAGCCGGAGGGCGGGCCGTGCGTCGGGGGTGAACCCGGGAGGTGCTCGTTGCACCGGGCAAAAACCTACGATTCGGGCTGCCGGGCTCCAAACACTTTCGGGTCGTCCCAGGTCAAAGCATCGTTACCGGCGGTATCGATCAAGCCGATCGAAGCCAAATGTCCATTTCATCCGCTTTTTCGAAGATCAAACCATATGCGAATATGGCCCCGGTCACAGTTTGTCCGGTGTGAGGTCGGGCACAGCGTCGACAGAATGCGACATTCCGCACACCCGGAGTGATCAGAAGCCGGGCAAATCCCGTCACCCGGCCGCGCACCCGTGACCCCAGCCACAACCTCCCGTTGGTAATGGCGGTCGGCGCTCCCCGCGCCGCGCGCCCGGGACGTCCCGCCCGGGGGTACCCGAACGAGCACCCGGAACGTCAGGGCGAACGAGGAGTCTTCAGTGCCGCGCATGCTTGAGGTGAGCGAGGACGTACGCGCCGAGATCGGCGACGACGAGGCCGAGAGCCTGCTCGCGGGCGTCCACGCCCCCGACGCCTACGACTGCACCTCCTGCCGACAACCGGGCGACTCGCTGCGCGAGCCCACCAGCACCGTGCTGTTCGTCGGCGAGGAGACCGCGGTGCTGGCCTTCGCGCACGCCCGCTGCGTGCCGTCCCAGGTGGTGCCGGTGGACGAGCAGCAGCTGCGCGGCGCCGTCGAGTCGATCGGCCAGGGCACGGACGCCACCGTGCAGCCCGCGGCCGCGCCCCCCGAGCCGGAGCCGGCCGTCCGGGTGAGCATCCCGGAGCCGATCACCGCCCCGCCGACCGCGCCGCCCGGCCGGCCGCAGCCCGCGGTGCTCGGCGTGACCTGCGGCATCGTGCTGTGCGGCGACACCCAGCACGCCGCGCTGGTGGTCGAGCCGACCGGCCCGATCGGGCGCCCGGGCAGCGCGCAGGGCGAGGACGAGTTCCTCTCGCTGCTGACCGAGCACGGCTTCCAGATCGTCCAGGACGTCAACCAGGCGCCGGTGCGGCCGCGGGCCGGCTGGTCGGTGCTGATGGCGATGGGGCAGCTGCACGCGATCCTGCAGCCCTCGGCGACCGGCGGCTCGGCCGCCTGGTGGCAGGCGCACCAGCCGCTCCAGGTCACCCCGGGGTGGCGGGCCGCGGCGGCCCGCAAGTCCGAGGTGATCATGTACGCGGTGCCGGCCGGCACCATCGGCCGCCAGCCCCGCGAGGACCTGCTGCGGATCGCCATGGACCGGGCCGCCGCCCGCGGCCTGCTCGCCGCCGGCATGCTCCCGCTGGCCGGCACCTGAGAGCGGGGGCGCGCCGATGACCGACCCCGTGAACGACCCGGCCGCCACCGGGGGCGGCCCCGACGACCCGTCAACCCCGGCCGCCCGGACCGCCGTTGACCAGGACACGAGCGCCCCGGCCGGGATAGCACCGG
Organism: Kitasatospora sp. NRRL B-11411; assembly: GCF_000721345.1. NCBI lineage: Bacteria > Bacillati > Actinomycetota > Actinomycetes > Kitasatosporales > Streptomycetaceae > Kitasatospora > Kitasatospora sp. NRRL B-11411. The sequence continues at coordinate 3,588 of NZ_JOGH01000224.1, forward strand.
GGGCGGCGCCCCCGCATCCCAAGCCGGTCTCGCTCGTTGGCTCCTACGTGTACAGCTACGACCTCGCGTCCCCCGGCCGTCCCCCCGCCCAGTCCGGCCCCGGCGGCGCCGGCCGGTCGATCCCGAACATGCGCCCGTCGTACGACGCCGAGCACCCGGTGTCGGCCACCCCGATCTACGACACGCTGTACTCCGAGTACCGGCGGATGTTCCGGGCGCTGCCCGGCGACCGCTCCGGCGAGGAGGGGATGAAGTTCACCGGTTTCGCGGTCCGCGAAGCGCAGCCGGCCGCCCCGGCGGCGACGCACGCCCGGGAGGCCGCCGACCGCCCGGGCGGGTCGGCCCACCCGCAGCAGCACCAGTCGTTCGAGACGTACGCCGGGCAGGTCGCGGGCGCCCCGCAGTTCATGCCCGCGCAGGGCTCCGCCGCCCACGCCAACGGCCAGGGCTGGGTGGCCACCGGCTACCTCGGCACCCCGGGCGGCGGGAGCACCCCGAGCAGCGGCACCCCGGCCGGCAGCACCTCGGGCGGACGGCACCGCTCGGTGCTCTCCCTGCCCCCGGGCCGGGACGCCTGAACGGCCGGCCGCCGCCGCACACACGGCGCACACACGGGGAGAGGGCCCGCGGACGAGTCGTCCGCGGGCCCTCTCGCCCGTTCCCGCCTACTTCTTCCGGTTGCGCTTCTCGCGGACCCGGACCGAGATCGAGATCGGGGTGCCCTCGAAGCCGAACTCCTCGCGCAGCCGGCGCTCGACGAACCGGCGGTAGCCCGCCTCCAGGAAGCCGGACGCGAACAGCACGAACCGCGGCGGGCGGGTGCCCGCCTGGGTGCCGAACAGGATGCGCGGCTGCTTGCCGCCGCGGATCGGGTGCGGGTGCGCGGCGACCAGCTCGCCGAGGAAGGCGTTCAGCCGGGCGGTCGGGATGCGGGTCTCCCAGCCGGCCAGCGCGGTCTCGATCGCCGGGACGAGCTTCTCCATGTGGCGGCCGGTCTTCGCCGAGACGTTCACCCGGGGCGCCCACTGCACCTGCACCAGGTCGCGCTCGATCTCGCGCTCCAGGTAGAAGCGGCGCTCCTCGTCCAGCTGGTCCCACTTGTTGTAGGCGATGACCACGGCGCGCCCGGCCTCGACGGCCATCGAGATGATCCGGGTGTCCTGCTCGGCGAGGGTCTCGCTGGCGTCGACCAGGACGACCGCGACCTCGGCCTTGTCCAGCGCGGCGGAGGTGCGCAGCGAGGCGTAGAAGTCGGCGCCGGAGGTCAGGTGGACCCGGCGGCGGATGCCCGCGGTGTCGATGAACTTCCAGGTCTTGCCGCCGAGTTCGATCAGCTCGTCGACCGGGTCGCGGGTGGTGCCGGCCAGCTCGTTGACCACCACCCGGTCCTCGCCCGCGACCTTGTTCAGCAGGCTGGACTTGCCGACGTTGGGCCGGCCGATCAGCGCGACCCGGCGCGGGCCGCCGGGGGCCAGGCCGTCGCCGAACAGCTGCGGCGGGGCCTCGGGCAGCACCTTCAGCACGGCGTCCAGCAGGTCGCCGGAGCCGCGGCCGTGCAGCGCGGAGACGGGGTACGGCTCGCCCAGGCCGAGCGACCACAGGTAGGCGGCCTCGGCCTCGGCGGACGGGCCGTCCACCTTGTTGGCGCACAGCACCACGGGCTTGCCGGCCCGGCGGATCAGCTTGACCAGGGCGTCGTCGGTGTCGGTGGCGCCGACGGTGGCGTCCACCACGAACAGCACCGCGTCGGCCTGCTCGATGCCCAGCTCGGCCTGCGCGGCGACCATCGCGTCGATGCCGAGGACGTCGATCTCCCAGCCGCCGGTGTCCAGCACCTTGAACCGGCGCCCGGCCCACATCGCCTCGTAGCTGACCCGGTCGCGGGTCACGCCGGGGCGGTCCTCGACGACCGCCTCGCGGCGGCCGATGATGCGGTTGACCAGGGTCGACTTGCCGACGTTCGGGCGGCCGACGATCGCCAGCACCGGCAGCGGGCCGTGGCCGTCCAGGTCGGCGTCGACCTCGTCGGCATCGAAGCCCTCCTCGGCGGCGAGCGCCATGAACTCGGCGTACTCGGCGTCGCCCAGCTCGCCGTGGTGGGCGGTGGTGTCGTTGCTCATGTTCCGTTTTCCGTTTCCCGGCCCGGCCCTTCCCAGGGGCGTGCCGTGCGTACCTGCCAGGCGGCAGCGCGAACCGCGCGGATCTCGCGCGGTCGGATGATCGTTGCTGTCTTCGGTCCTACTGGGCGGCGGTCAGGCCGGCCTTCCGCTCGACCAGCGCGGTGATCGTGTCGATCACCTGGTCGAGGGTGAGTTCGCTGGTGTCCACCAGGACCGCGTCGGCGGCCTGGGTCAGCGGGGCGGTCTCCCGCGAGGAGTCCGCGGCGTCCCGGCGGGCCAGGTCGGCGGCCATCGCGGTGATGGTCGCCTCGTCCACGCCCTTCGCCCGCAGCTCCGCGGCCCGGCGTTCGGACCGGGCCCGCTCGGACGCGGTCAGGAACACCTTCACGGTGGCGTCCGGGAACACCACGGAGCCCATGTCGCGGCCCTCGGCGACGATCCCGCGCTCGGCGTGCGCGGCGCAGCCGCGCTGCAGCTCCACCAGCCGGGCCCGCACCGCCGGAACGGCCGACACGGCACTCACCTTGGCGGTCACCTCGGGCCCGCGGATCGGCCCGGACACGTCCTGCCCGTCCACCGTTATGGTCGGCCCCGCGGCGTCCGTCCCGGACACGATCACCGGCTTGCCGCAGGCGATCGCCACCGCCTCCGCGTCCTCGACGTCCACCTCGTTGGCGAGCATCCACCAGGTCATCGCCCGGTACATCGCACCGGTGTCCAGGAAGCTCAACCCCAGCCGCGCGGCCACCGCCCGCGACACGGTCGACTTCCCCGACCCCGAGGGCCCGTCAATGGCGACGACGACCGGGCCGCTCGACGCTCGGTCGACACTGTCCACGGGGCGAACCTCTCTCTCACGACACCAGCACTCACCCCCAAGGTTAATGGACACCCACCCCCCCCCCCGCCCCGCCCTCCCTCCGCCACCACCCCCACACCGACAG
>NZ_JOGH01000225.1:0-4900 GCF_000721345.1 Kitasatospora sp. NRRL B-11411
CCCCGTACGACCCCGTCCGCCCCACCCCGCACGACCCCCTCGTCCGGAGGCACCAGATGACCACCCCCGCCGCCCTCGCCTTCGCGGAGGCCGGGCACCGGATGGCCCGCCGGCTCGCCGAACGTGCCGCCACCGACGCCGTACCCGCCCCCGCGGTGGCCGTCCTCGGCGGCACCGACCTGCTGCGCCCCGAACCCGCCGACGCCGCCCGGCACCGGGCCCGGGCCACCGTCCACCTCACCGCGCAGAGCGTCCTGATCGGCCCCTGGGGCGGCGAGCCGGACGACCCCGCCCCCCGGGCCTGCGGCACCTGCCTGGCCATGCGCTGGCAGCGCCTGCGCAGCCGCACCGAACGCGAAGCCCTGGAGACCGGCCGCCCCGCCACCCTGGCCGGGCCCGCCCTGCCCGCGCTGCCGGACCACGCCGTCGACGCCGTCTGGGCCCTGCACCGCCTCACCACCGCCCCGGACGCCCACCGCCCCGGCCCGGCCCGGGTCTCCCGGCTCGACCTGGAGACCCTCCAGGTGCGCACCGTCCCGCTGCTCGCCGAACCGCTCTGCCCGTCCTGCGCCGCCACGGCCGCCACCGCCCCCGCCGCCACCACCGGCCCGGAGCCCGAGCCGCCGCTCGTCCCGCGCCCCCGGACGTCCCCCGGCAGCCGCCGGCTGCGCCCCGCCGACGCCTACCCGCTGCCCGAGGCCGCGCTCGCCAACCCGGTCTGCGGGGTGCTCGGCGCCGGCACCTGGACCGACGTCGCCTCACCCACCACCGCACCCGTCGCCGGCAGCGTCTTCATGCGCGGCCACGCCGGACTCACCGACGTCACCTGGAGCGGCCAGGCCAACTCCTTCCGCCGCAGCCGCGCCCTGGCCTTCCTGGAGGGCCTCGAACGCTACGCCGGCACCCACCGCCGCGACCCCGCCCCGCCCCTGGTCGACTCCTACCGCAACCTGGCCGCCACCGCCGGCACCGCCGTCCTCGACCCGCGCGACTGCGGCCTGTACCCGCCCCGCACCTACCGCGAGGACCCGATGCTCGACCCGTTCGACCCCGACCGGCCGATCCCCTGGGTCCGCGGCCGCTCCCTGCGCGACCTGGCGCCCGTCCTGGTCCCGGCCCGGCTCTGCTACTACAGCGCCGGAACGGCCGCCGACAACTTCGTCTTCGAGTGCTCCAACGGCTGCGCCACCGGCAGCTGCCCGGAGGAGGCGATCCTGTTCGGCCTGCTCGAACTCGTCGAACGCGACGCCTTCCTGCTCGGCTGGTACGGCAACGCCCCGCTGCCCGAGATCGACCTGACCGCCGGACCCGGCCCCCGGCTGCGCGCCATGCTCGACCGGGCCGCCTTGCTCGGCTACGACGTGCACGCCTTCGACAACCGGATCGACCTGCCCGTCCCCGTGGTCACCGCGCTCGCCGTCCGCCGCGACGGCGGCCCCGGCACCCTGGCCTTCGCCGCGGCCGCCGGACTCGACCCCGAGGACACCGTCGAGTCCGCGGTCTCCGAGATCCTCACCTACATCCCCCACCTGCCCGGCCAGGTCCGTGAACGCCCCGCCGAACTCGCCGCGATGGCCGAGGACTTCGGCCTGGTCCGTCGACTGCCCGACCACGCCGCGCTGTTCGGCCTGCCGCAGATGGCCCGGCACGCCCGCAGCTACCTCGAACCCGCCGCCCCCGCCCGGCCCGCCGCCGAGCTCTACGCCGACTGGGACCGCGACTGCCCGCGCGGCCCCGACCTGCTCGACGACCTGCTGTTCTGCCGCGACCGGCTGACCGACGCCGGATTCGACGTCATCGCCGTCGACCAGACCACCCCCGAACAGCGCGCCCTCGGCCTGCACACCGTCTGCACCCTCGTCCCCGGCCTGCTGCCGATCGACTTCGGCTGGTCCCGCCAGCGCGCCCTGCACCTGCCCCGGCTGCGCACCGCGCAGCGCCGCGGCGGCCTGCGCGACACCGACCTGACGGACGCCGAACTCCGGCTGGTCCCGCACCCGTTCCCGTGAGCGCCCGGCGCACGTCCGGCCCGCCGAACGTGCCGGCGGCCCCCCGCCCCGGAGGACGGGGGGCCGCCGGCCGGCTGCCCGCGGGCTCAGGCGGTGCAGCTGGTGGTGGAACAGGTGCTCGAGCAGGTGCTGGTGCTGGAGCAGCTGGTGGACGAGCCCAGCATGACCTCGCTGGTGTCCGAGTAGTCGCTGATCTCGAAGGTCTCCGACTCGAGGTTCAGGATCTCCTCGGCGAGCGAGGCGAGCGAGTTGTCGGCCATGTCGCTTCTCCTTCCGGTGCAGGGCGGACGGCCCGGCCGGGAACGGCCGGACCGGGAACAGGGCGGAGCGCCGGCACGCGTCCAACGCCCGTCGCCCGCACCACAGTTGTACCGGCCGCCGCTGGCGGCACCGGGCGCACCGCACTGACAACCCACTGACACCCCCGCTCCCCGGCTCCGACCCGTTCCGCTCGTCCTGCTCGTTCCGCTCGTCCCGCTCGTCCGACCCGATGCCCGAGGAGCCAGCGCCCGATGACCGCCCCCGCCCCCGCCCCCGCCCTGCCCGTCCCGCCCGAGGCGCTGCTGCCCGACCGGGCCGCGCTGGCCCGGGCCGCCGAGCTCTACCTCGACCTGCACCGCCACCCCGAGCTGTCCGGCGCCGAGGAGCACACCGCCGGGCGGTTCGCCGCCCCGCTCGCCGACGCGGGCTACCGGGTCACCCGGGGCATCGGCGGGCACGGGGTGGCCGCCGTGCTGCGCAACGGGCCCGGGCCGGTGGTGCTGCTGCGGGCCGAACTCGACGCGCTCCCGGTGGCCGAACGCACCGGCCTGCCCTACGCCAGCACCGCCACCGGCCGGAGCGCCGACGGGCGCCGCGTCCCGGTGATGCACGCCTGCGGCCACGACGTCCACCTGGCCTGTGCGGTCGGGGCTGCCGCCGCGCTGGCCCGGACGCCCGGCGACTGGCGCGGCACCGTGCTGGTGGTCGGCCAGCCCGCCGAGGAGACGCTCTCCGGCGCCCGGGCGATGCTCGAGGACGGCCTCTACCGGCGCTTCGAACCGCCCGCGACCGTCCTCGCCCAGCACACCGCGCCGCTGCCCGCCGGGATGGTCGCGCACGGCCGGGGGCCGGTGACGGCGGGCAGCCGCACCCTGGAGGTGGTGGTGCACGGCCGGGGCGGGCACGCCGGGACGCCGCACCTGGCCGTCGACCCGGTGCTGGCCGCCGCCGCGATCGTGCTGCGGCTCCCGGCGGTGGTGGCCCAGGAGACCGCCCCCGCCGAGCGGGCGGTGCTCACGGTCGGCTCCGTCGAGGCGGGCGGCGAGGGCAACGTGATCCCCGAACGGGCCGTGCTGCGGCTGACCGCCCGGGCCTTCGGCGAGCCGACCCTGGAGCGGGTCACGGCGGCGGTGCGGCGGATCGTCCGGGCCGAGGCGGAGGCCTCCGGCTGTCCGCGCGAGCCGGAGACCACGGAGCTCTCCCGCTCCGGCACCAACACCCCCGACCCGGCCCTGACCGGGCAACTGCACGCCGCGCACCGGGAGTTGCTCGGTGCGTCCCGGGTCGCCGACTGGCCCCCGTCGACCGCCACCGAGGACTTCCCGCTGTTCGGTCCGGACGGCGCCGCCCTGCACGGCGTTCCCGGCATCCGCACCGGCTACTGGATGCTCGGCACGGTCGGCCCCGAACAGTGGGCCGCCGCCCCCGGCGCCGGTGCCGCCGAGAAGCTCGCCGCCCTGCCCGCCAACCACTCCCCGCTGTTCCGCCCGCACGTCGGCACCACCCTGCGCACCGGCATCGCCGCCCTGCACGCCGCGGCCCTGGTCGCCCTCGGCCGCCCCTGACGGTCCGTCAACCTGCCTCCCCGTTCCCGGAAATCGGCCGCCGGGAACGCCGGAGCGGCCCCGGGACGCTCCCGGGGCCGCTCCGGTCGGCGGATCAGGCGGTGGCGGGACGCGCCACCCGGGTGCGGCGGCGCAGCAGCCCGCCCAGCGCGAGGCTCCCCGGACCGGCGGCGGCGATCAGCAGGAACGCCCAGCAGAACATCGCGGCGGGCTCGCCGCCGTTCTGGATCGGCCACAGGGCGTGCTCCTGGTGCACGCTGAAGTACGCGTACGCCATCGAACCGGCGCACACCACCGCCGCGGGCCGCACCGCGATGCCCAGCAGCACCAGCGCGCCGCCCACCAGCTGGATCAGCGCGGCCCACCAGCCGGGCCACTCGCCGAACGCCGGCGCCTTGCCGTGGGCCCCGCCCAGCACGCCGAACAGGGCGGCGGCCCCGTGGCAGGCGAACAGCAGCGACACGACGATCCGGGCCAGGCCCAGCAGGACGGGACGGGCACGCTCGGCGAGCCGCGAAAGGTCTTCGATCATGAGAACTCCTCGTGTGGGGGACGAGACCTGGAACGGGTGCGGGGAGCGCGTCCCAGGGCGGCGAACCGCCCAGCTTGAAGGACCGCGATCAATTCTGTCGCGGCGTCAGTTCCCGGGCCAAGACCCGAAACCTATGAGAATCCTCTGAGTGCTGCCCCGGCCCCGGCCGCTGCCCCGGCCGGGCGGGGCAGCGGCAGCGGCCGGTCAGGAGGTGAGGGTGAAGGTGAGGTCCGACCCGGTGGCCAGGCAGAAGCCGGAGGTGGTGACGGCCCGGACGTGGATGTGGTAGGTCCCGGGCTGCCGGTAGAGGTGGGTGGCGTAGGTCTTCGGCGGCGCGGAGGGGCCGGAGCCGGTGACGTCGGTGTAGGTGGTCTCGCCGTCGCCCCAGGTGGTGGTCATGGTGAACGTGCAGCTGGTGTAGCCGCCGCTGAAGGTCACCTCGATGGTCGGGTCGTCGCTGCTGCAGGTCGCCGAGGTGCCGTACACGCAGCGCGGGCCGTACGCCTTGGCGGGTGTGGGGGGCGGGGTCGGGG
>NZ_JOGH01000226.1:0-4809 GCF_000721345.1 Kitasatospora sp. NRRL B-11411
GAGCACCCCTCCGACCCCCCAGGACCACCTCGAACCGCTGTGGCGCCCCGACCCGGCCCGCGCCGCCGCCAGCCGCCTGGTCGACTTCCAGCGCTGGGCCGCCGCCCACCACGGAGCCCCCGCCGCCCCGCTCGCCCCGGTCACCACCGACGCCGAGGCCGCCACCCGCTACGCCGACCTCCACCGCTGGTCCACCGAGGACCTCACCCGCTTCTGGACGGCCGTCACCGAGTACTTCGACGTCCGCTTCCACACCCCGCCCACCGCCGTCCTCGCCGAACCCGCCACCATGCCCGGCGCGAAGTGGTTCCCCGGCGCCACCCTCAACTACGCCGAGCACGCCCTGCGCGCCGCCGAGGACCCGGCCAACGCCGACCGCCCCGCCATCCTCCACCTGGACGAGCGCACCACCGAGCCGGTCGCCACCACCTGGCCCGAACTCCGCCGCCAGGTCGGCTCCCTCGCCGCGGCGCTGCGCGCGAACGGCGTCCGCCCCGGCGACCGGGTCAGCGCCTACCTGCCCAACATCCCGCAGGCCGCCGTCGCCCTCCTCGCCACCGCCGCCGTCGGCGCCACCTGGACCAGCTGCGCCCCCGACTTCGGCGCCCGCAGCGTCCTCGACCGCCTCCAGCAGATCGAACCCACCGTCCTGTTCGCCGTCGACGGCTACCACTACGGCGGCAAGGACCACGACCGCACCGAGGTGGTCGCCGAACTCCGCCGCGAACTCCCCACCCTCACCACCGTCATCCACGTCCCGCTCCTCGACACCCCCGCCCCCGAAGGCACCCTCTCCTACGACGACCTCGTCTCCTCCGACACCACTCCCGTCTTCGAACCCGTCCCCTTCGACCACCCCCTCTGGGTCCTCTACTCCTCCGGCACCACCGGCCTCCCCAAGGCCATCGTGCAGAGCCAGGGCGGCATCCTGGTCGAACACCTCAAGCAGGCCGCCCTCCACCTCGACCTCGGCCCCGACGACCGGTTCCTCTGGTACACGTCCACCGGCTGGATGATGTGGAACTTCCTGCTGGCCGGCCTGCTCACCGGCACCACGATCGTCACCTACGACGGCAGCCCCGGACACCCCGACACCGGCGCCCTCTGGTCCGTCGCCGCCCGCACCCGCGCCACCGTCCTCGGCACCTCCGCCGCCTACGTCATCGCCAGCCGCAAGGCCGACCTGCACCCCGGCCGCGACCTCGACCTCTCCGCCGTCCGCTGCCTGGGCACCACCGGCTCCCCGCTCCCGCCCGACGGCTTCCAGTGGATCTACGACGAGGTCAAGTCCGACCTCTGGCTCGCCTCGGTCAGCGGCGGCACCGACGTCTGCTCCTGCTTCGTCGGCGGCGTCCCCACCCTCCCCGTCCACCTCGGCGAGATCCAGGCCCCCTGCCTCGGCGCCGCCGTCGAGTCCTGGGACACCGACGGCCACCCGCACACCGACACCGTCGGCGAACTCGTCGTCACCAAGCCCCTCCCGTCGATGCCCACCGGCTTCTGGAACGACCCGGACGGCCACCGCTACCACGACAGCTACTTCGACACCTACCCCGGCACCTGGCGCCACGGCGACTGGATCACCGCCACCAGCCGCGGCACCGTCGTCATCCACGGCCGCTCCGACTCCACCCTCAACCGCCAAGGCGTCCGGATGGGCTCCGCCGACATCTACGAGGTGGTCGAACGCCTCCCCGAGATCGCCGAGTCCCTGGTCATCGGCCTCGAAGAACCCGACGGCGGCTACTGGATGCCGCTGTTCGTCGTCCTCGCCCCCGGCGCCGCACTCGACGACGCCCTCACCGCCCGGATCCGCACCTCGCTGCGCACCGAACTCTCCCCGCGCCACGTCCCCGACGAGGTGATCACCGTCGCCGGCCTCCCGCACACCCTCACCGGCAAGCGCCTCGAAGTCCCCGTCAAACGCCTGCTCGGCGGCACCCCCCTCACCCAGGCCGTCAACCCCGGCTCCGTCGACAACCTCGACCACCTGCGCTTCTTCGAACAGCTCGCCACCACCCGTAAGCAGTCCTGACCGCACAAGGCCCCGAGGGGCCCCGCTGCCACCCCCCACGGCAGCAGCGGGACCCCTCGGGAGACCACACCCCTCCTCCTACTGCCCGGACAGCACCTGCTCCGCCGCCGCCCGCGCCTCCTCGGCCGTGTCCGCCGCCCGCGCCTCCTCCGCCGCCCGCTGGCACTGCGCCAACGACGCCCGCGCCAACGCCGCCCGCACGTACGGGATCGACGCCGCCCCCATCGACAGACTGGTCACCCCCAGCCCCGTCAACACGCACGCCAGCAGCGGATCCGCCGCCGCCTCCCCGCACACCCCGCAGCTCTTCCCGGCCGCCTTCGCCGCGTCCGCCGCCGCCGCGATCAGGTCCAGCAGCGCCGGCTGCCACGGATCCTGCAACCGCGCCAACGACCCCACCTGCCGGTCCGCCGCGAACGCGTACTGCGCCAGGTCGTTCGTCCCCAGCGACAGGAACTCCACCTCCCGCAGCACCGCCGCCGCCCGCAGCGCGGCCGACGGAATCTCCACCATCGCCCCGTACTTGGCGTCCAGCCCCACCTCCCGGCAGGCCGCCGCGAACGCCCGCGCGTCCACCCCGTCCGCCACCATCGGCGCCATCACCTCCAGGCGCACCGTCAACCCCTCCGCCGCCCGCGCCAACGCCCGCAACTGCGACCGCAGCACCTCCGGGTGCTCCAACAGCGTCCGCAACCCGCGCACCCCCAGCGCCGGATTCGGCTCGTCCCCGGGCGTCAGGAACTCCAACGGCTTGTCCGCCCCCGCATCCAGCACCCGCACCACCACCCGACCCCCCGGAAACGCCTCCAGCACCTTCCGGTACGCCTCGACCTGCTTGTCCTCACCCGGCGCCTTCGCCGAGTCGTCCAGGAACAGGAACTCGGTCCGGAACAGCCCGACCCCCTCCGCCCCGTTCTCCAACGCCGCCGGCACGTCCGCCGGCCCGCCCACGTTCGCCAGCAACGGCACCATGAACCCGTCCGACGTCCGCCCCGGCCCGCTCGAAGCCGCCAGCGCCGCCTTCCGCTCCGCCGCCTGCCGCCGCAACTCCTCCTGCCGCTCCGCCGAAGGCTCCACCAGCACCTCGCCCGAACCCCCGTCGACCGCCACCACCACCCCCTCCGCCAACCCCGTCGCCCCCGCCAGCGCCACCACCGCCGGCACCCCCATCGCCCGCGCCAGGATCGCGCTGTGCGACGTCGGCCCGCCCTCCTCCGTCACGAACCCCAGCACCAGCGACGGATCCAGCAACGCCGTGTCCGCCGGCGCCAGGTCCCGTGCCAGCAGCACGTACGGCTCGTCACTGTCCGGCACCCCCGGCATCGGCACCCCCAACAGCCGCGCCACGATCCGGTTCCGCACGTCGTCCAGGTCCGCCACCCGCCCGGCCAGGTACTCACCCGCCGCCGCCAGAAGCTCCCGGTACGCCGCGAACGCGTCGTACACCCCGCGCTCCGCACTGCTCCCCGACTCGATCCGCCGGTTCACGTCCGCCAGCAGCTCCGGGTCCTGCGCCATCAACGCCTGCGCCTCCAGCACCGCCTGCGCCTCACCCCCCGCCAGGTTCCCGCGCGCCACCAGGTCCGCGGCCACCGCATCCACCGCCGCCTGCGCCCGGGCCTGCTCCCGCGGCACCTGCTCCGCCGACACCTGGGTCACCGGCGGCTCCAGCACCGCCGTCCCCATGTGCCGCACCTGCCCGATGGCGACCCCGTGACTGACCCCCACGCCCCGCAGCGTCCGCTCCATGGTTCCGAAACCCCTTCGCCGTCAGTCGCCGTAAGTTCCGTCAGTTCCAGATGAACAGCTCGCCGCCGGCCGTGACCTCACCGGACTCCGCCACCCCACTCAACTGCTCCGCCGACGCCTCCAGCGCCACGATCGGCGAGATCGGCGACTTCCCCGCCGCCTCCACCGCCGCCGGATTCCACTTGATCACCGGCTGCCCCCGCTGCACCCGGTCCCCCTTGTGCACCAGCAGCTCGAACCCCTCCCCATTGAGCTGCACCGTGTCGATCCCCAAGTGCGTCAGCACCCCGTGCCCGTTCTCGTCCATCACCACGAACGCGTGCGGATGCATCGACACCACCTGCCCGTCCACCGGAGCCACCGCCTCGATCGGCTCCCGCAACGGATCGATGGCCGTCCCCGGCCCCACCATGGCTCCCGCGAACACCGGGTCGGGAACGTTGGCGAGGCCGACAGCGCGACCGGCAAGCGGCGACGTAACAGTGGTCATGGTGGAGCCTCCCAGGTACGGAGTACATCGCGTGCGGCCGCGGGGCAGCGGCCCATTGATCGACTGAACCCAAATTACGTCAACTTCGGACATCTCATGCCATAACGCCCACCAGCCGCCCGAGTGAAGATCCCCTCCCACCCCAACCGAGCCGCACACGAACCGACCGCCCCGCACCATCCCCGCCAACCCCACCGCCCGCAAGTGGTCTAGTCCTCTTGGCCGACCTGCCGCACTCTACGGCATCCGAGTGACCCCCCACCCGCCCCGCCCGCCCACTCTCCGCGAGCCCAACCGGGTGACTCCGCCCCGCCTCGATTAGGCACTCGGCCGCCGACCCGCTATGGTTGCTCAGGTCGCCGCGCAACGGCGGTAAACAGAGCAAGTCAGGCAAGTAAAGCTCCGGTCAACGCCGAGTAAACAGTCTGGTAAGCTCGAAACACGAAAGAACGAAGCGCCCGGAGGGTCCGCAGGAATGCGGTCCGAAGGAAGTGTCCGTTCCTTGAGAACTCAACAGCGTGCCAAAAGTCAACGC
>NZ_JOGH01000227.1:0-4735 GCF_000721345.1 Kitasatospora sp. NRRL B-11411
GAGCGGAGGTCCTTCCAGGCGCTGGGGCGGAACTGCAGGGAGTGGTGGGCGAGGACCAGGTCGAGGGCGGGGTGGCCGCCGGGGTACATCGGGGCGGGGGAGGGGCCGTCGGGCAGCGGGTGGCCGCGCAGCGGGAGGTGCAGCAGGGAGCGCGGGGAGCGGGCGGCCAGGGACCAGGCAGCGACCAGCCGGGCCAGGCCGGCCCGGTCCGCGTACAGCGTCAGCCAGTGCTGCTCGTCGCGCAGCGCCAGCCGTCCCGGCCGCTGCGGGACCTGGACGATCCGGTGGGTGCGGGCGCCGGCCCGGACGTGGTGCACGGTGATCGGTTGTTCCCCCATGCCGGTGGACCCTAACGGGCTTACCAGAACGGGGCATCCAGGTTTCGAGCCGGTCGGTCAGTGGGCAGAGCCCGGGCCTGGGCCCGGGCTCTGCCTGGAACGGATTCACCCAGTGGTCTCCTGGGCCAGGACGCGAGCCTTGTCGGCCCACTCGCCCATGTAGGCGATGGTGGAGACCATCAGTTTTACGGCGGAGGACATGTTCTTCACCGGCTTGCGCAGATGGCGACTCATGAAGGTCATGCTCTCGGCGGCAGCGCCGAAGGAGCTGACCTGCGACAGCCCGATCCGGGACGCTTCGTCCAAGGAGATGAGCTGCGCCAAGAACTCGAGGCTTCCCTCGTCACGTTCCCCGTGCGGGGTCGTTTCGATGAGGCTCAACGCGGCCCGCATCCCGCTGTCCAGGGTCGCCATTCGAGTGGAGAAGTCCTGGGCGGCGGTGAGCATTTCCTCGGCAGGGGTGCCGATGGAGTCCGCATACCGGGTCACCGCCGCGAGCCGGGCGCTGGCCGGGGCGTTGGAACCGGTGAGGGTGAGGAACTCGGCGCTGCTCTGTTCGGTCAGCGTGCCGATGGTCTCGATCGTCTGCGTGATCGTGTCCATCTGCCGGGTCATCTCGTCCAACCCGTCCTCGATGGCGGCGAAGTCGTCGAGCAGGCCCGACGGGTCGTCCTCCTCGGCAGGGGCATCGGAGGGGAGCGGCGATCCGTCGGGGTTCTGGATCGCCCGTACCATCCTTGCAGGGGTGAGGAGTTCGAAGCCGTCCCGGATGCCGGCTTCCAACGCGTCTTCGATCTTGCGTCGGGCGTGGGTGAACCGGCTGCGCGTCCGCTGGTACGGGATGGTCCGGACCGACGCGATGTCGAAGGGGAGTTGGCCGGTCTCGCCGATGTGAACGGTCGGTTTGCCGGTGATGTGCCGCAGTCCCAGCTCGTACATCACGTTGGGGTTGCCGCCGCTGACGTCCGCGATGACCAGGTCGGACTCGATGACGTACCGGCAGATCTGCTCGTTGATGTCACCGGCGTGCGCGATGCCGTCCGCCCGTACGGCGGTGAAGCCGTGCTTCTCGCAGGCGGGTGCGATCACCTCTTCGAAGACCGCGAGGTGGTGCTCGTAGGCGTCGAGCTCGGGGCTGCCGTGGTCCGCGTACGGGTTCCCGATGGGGCCGATCACGAAGCACAGCCGGGGACGGTCGGGTTCGTGGGCGGGGGGCTGTGGTGCGTTCATGAAGGTGTCTCCGTCTCGTGGGTGTAGAGGTCGTCGAGCCAGGCGGCGTGTGCGGCGCCGGTTTCCAGGTCGGTTGCGTACACCGGGCGTTCCTCGATCCCGAGGGCACGCAGCAGATCGGCGGTGGCGATGCGGTAGCGGCGGCCGAGCCGGAGCACGGGGCAGGGGAAGGCGCCCAGGCGGATGAGTCGGTACGCGGTGTCCGGGCAGACGCCGATGGCGCGGGCAGCCGTGCGCAGATCGATGCTCAGGGGCAGGTCGAAGGCTTCGGCGAATCCCATGGGCGGGCCGGACCGGGGGCTCATCGCCGCTCTCCCGCCGGGTGCAGGGCCAGGGTGCCGATGAGTTCTTCCTCCTCGTGGCGGCGGGCCCGGAACACCAGCTCGGACAGGCCTGCGCTGTGGGCGAGCGCACCGAGCCGCTCGCCCTCCAGCCGGCGCCGGGACTCGGTGAAGCGGATGGTGGCGAACAGCCCGGTGGGGTGGGGCGGAGGCGAGACGTGCAGTTCCCACGCTCCGGGCCGCAGTTGGTGCTCCTGCGGGGGGAGCACCGTGTTGCGGGTCCGGGCGAAGCGGGCGACGTCCACGACGGGTATTTCCTTCCGGGTTCGGCCGGCGTAGTTCCACATCCGGTTCACCGCGGTGCGGATCAGGTGTCCACCGGTGTCCGAGGTGTCGGGGCTCGCACTGTCGAGAGCGGTGAGTACGCCGAGTACGGCTTCCGCCTCGAGGTCGGTGCGGTCGACCGGCAACAGGTGCAGGATCCGGTACAGGCTCCGGTTCATGCCTGGTATGGCCAGCCAGACGACGAGCAGGCGGTGCGGGTCGGTGCCGTTCCGGATGTCTTGCCGGGCCTCTGCGGCAGCCTGCCGCCAGATCGTCCTCCACAGGGACTCGTCGCGTCGCGGCCCGTACAGGGTGCTCCGGCACTCCTCCGGAGAGAGCCTCGCCGAGTGGTGGCCGAGGTCCACCGAGAGGTGCGGCCGGGTACTGTCGGGCATGGCGCGGAGTGCTCGGCCGACCAGGGTGAAGACGCGGGGGGCGTTCCCGTTCATCGTTCCTCCTCTCCGACCGGGGTCCGGCCGATGGACGACAGCGCTGCGGCGGTCCGTTCACAGGCACGTACGAGGGAACGGACCGCGGCGCGCAGGGCGGCGTTGCGCGGAGCCGGGATCGGGGCCGCCGCCTCGGGCCGGTGGCGTTCCGGACCGGCGACGGAGGCGACGGTGTGGATGTGGACGTCGCCGTACACCGCGTGGCCGACGTTCACCCCGTAGCCCGCGTACTGGGGGTGGGCAGAGCTGTCCTCGAGGTCGGTCACGGCAGGCGCCGGGAGGGGACGGGCGATCCGATGGTGAGGCCGCCGTTCACGTCCCGGCCGACGGCGGCACCGTAGTGCACGTGTTGGGAGAGCGGGCCCGGCTGTACGGTGGGGCTCTCCGGAGCCTGCTGCGGTTCGTGCGGGTTTCCCACGATCGTCCGCATGTCGTCGGGGCGGTGCCCGGGAACTCGGATCCAGCCGTAGCCGCCGAACTCCTTGACCCGCACGTGAGCGCGCAGGTACTGCGCCGGGTCGAGGCCGGGGTGTCCGGAGCGCACGATGTCCTGGTACAGCCGGTCCGACACGATGACGGCGAGATCGGCCGAGGTGAGGGCGGCCAGCACGGCTTTGAGCTGGGGCGCGTTGACATACCGTGCCACGGCGACCGGAGCCGGTCCGGCGTGGCCGAGGGCGGAGCTCGTGGCGACGCCGCAGTCGAGAGCCAGCCGCAGCCGGACACGAGAGGCGGCCGGCCGGGTGTTGAGGGCGCCGAGGCCGCCCACCAGGTGCTGGACGAACGGCCCCAACAGGGCGGGCTCCGGCGTCCTCTCGGGTAGGACGGCGAACTCCAGGTCGCCCTGCGGCTGGCGTTCCCAGGCCGCACGGTCCAGTCCGGCCAGCGCGGCCGCCTCGTCCAGCAGCTGGACCAGGTCGGCCTGGGCAGCGGACTGGTTCCGGGTGTCGAGACGGCTGTACCGCTCCATGTCCGCAGCCAGGCACAGCCGACGGGCCGGGAGAGCGTCCAAGGGACGGGTGGAAGAGGTGTTGATCACGGCAACTCTCCGCCTTTCCAACGGGGTTGGGTGCAGTTGCACGCCAACTGTGCGGGAAAGGGGGCGGAAAGCCGGAGGATTCCGTATTTATACGGGAGGGTGGCGCCGGCGCCGACCGACGGACACACTCAGTCGGGCGGCCTTCCGGAGTTCGGCCAGGTTCAAGATGTGGGTCCGCCGCTCGTTGGTGGTGATCAATTCGGCCCTGCGCAGTGTGGTGAGAGCCTTGTGCACGGCGTCCGTACGGGACCCGATCAGCGCGGCGTACTCGGGCTGGGACAGGTTCACGTCGATGCGCACCGCGTTCAGGCCGGCCTTCCCGTACGAGAAGGCGAGTTCGACCAGGAGTCGGGCCAGCCGGACCGGGACCGAGTACACGCCGAACTCCATGCGGCGGCGGTCGGACCTGCGCAGCCGGTCTCCGAGCACCTGGTAGAGGGCGTACAGCGCATCGGGGTGGTTCCGGAAGAACGGCTGCAGATCCTGCCACGGCACGACCGTGGCGGTCACTTCGGTGGAGGCGGTGACGGTCGCCGACCTCGGCCCGGAGTCCATGACGGCCACCTCGCCCACCACGTCGCCGGGGCCTTTGATGTCCATGAGCCGTGCGGTGCGACCGTCCGGCTGGCAGGTCACTTTCACCTCTCCTTGGTGGAGGAACCACAGTTCCTGTTTGTCGTCCCCCTCCTCGATGAGAACCTCCCCGGCATGGAAGGTTCGTAGCTTCCCTCCCAGTTCCACCAGGGCCGTCCGCGCGTCGGGAGTGAGGGCGTCGAGGAACGGGACGTGACGGTCCACGTGCGAGCTGTGAGTCATGTGACCAGCACAGCACGGAGTTCGGCACCTCCGGTAGACGTTTCCCCTGGTCGGGCGGATGTACGCCGGGGCGTACGGCAGTACACGGTCCAACCGCCCGGCGCCCCCGGGGAAGGCTGACAGGGCGGGACGCTCAGCGGGCGCCGGTGAGGAGGGTGAGGTGGCCGTCGAGGCGGCGGTAGAGGACGCGGCCGCGGTGGGTGGCGGGGTGGGTGAAGAAGAGGTGGGGAGGTCGGCGGCGGTGAGGCGGGCGGCGGC
>NZ_JOGH01000228.1:0-4690 GCF_000721345.1 Kitasatospora sp. NRRL B-11411
CTAGCGTCCTCCAGGTGACACAAGCCGTGCAGACCTACGCCTACCTCCGCCCCTCCGCGGTGCGGAGCAGCGGTGCCGGTCGGGGCCTCGTTCTGAAGACCTCCGGCGGGGTGACGGCGACCGGGGTGGCCGCGAACCCGCGCTTCTTCCAGGGGTTCTTGACCGCACCGGCGGCGGCCGCCGCCCTGCTCGTGGTGGCCGATGTGGCTGCGGCCCGGTATTACCAGCCGCAGCGGCTGGCCTCGCTCGACCCGGTAGTGACCGCCAACGGCGACCGGTTGCGCTTCGAGTCGTTCTCCGGCTGCTGCGGCGTCTACGCCTGTCTCGACGTGCTCCCCGAAGGGCTGGACGGCGAGTTGCTCGGCCACGGCACCAGCAACGTCGACGTCAACCACCCGCTCCGCGAAGCGCTCGACCTGATCGGCCCAGCCGACCCGCTCCACCTGTCCGTCGGCCCGGAGGAGCTGGCGGTCACCACCCTGGAAGGTCGGCGAGTCGAGAAGCGGGTGCCGCTGCCGGACCGCTGGTTGCGCGGGTTCGCCGAGACCCAGGTGCTGGCCGCAGGCTTCGACCTGCGGGCTGAGGTGCCGGCCGCGGAAGCCGTCCGCTTCCTGCGCTCGCTGCCGCGCGGCAGCGGCCGGTCCGGTGCCTGCAGCACGCAGTGGGTGGTCGCCGCCGGCCGTGCGCTCCGTCAGACCAGCAGGCCCGTTCCAGGGGCGGTCTGCCTGTCCGGTCCGGAGCGGCTGTCCGGCCTGCACCGGGTGCTCCGGCACGCGGTGGCGCTGCGCGTGTACGGGCCGCCCGCCGGACCGTCGCCAAGCGCAGCCGTGTGGGAGGTGGTACTGCCGGGCATGCGGCTGAGCCTCACACTGTCCCCGGACGCCGCCCGCGGCTTCTCCGGCGAGGGCGGCGTGCTCCCCGCTCTCGCCGCCGGGCATGCCGAAGCCGACGCCGAACTGGTCTGGGCGCTGCTGGCCTGGGAGCCGCGGGTCGACCCGGCGGAGCTTGCCGAACAGGCGGGGCTGACCACCGACCGCGTCCGCGCCGCCCTGACCAGGCTCGGAACGGCCGGGCAGGTAGGTGACGACACGGCCGAGGCCGCGTACTTCCACCGCTGGCTCCCCTACGGCTCCGGCCGCGTAGAGGAGCAGAATCCGCGTCTGCGGGCGGCCCGCGCGCTGGTGGCGGCGGGCGCTGTGCGGCTGGAGGGGGGCGGCGTTGCGGTGGTGACGGTGGATGAGCACGTGCAGCGGGTGCGGACGGGACCGGACGGGAAGCTGAGCTGCACCTGCCTGTGGTGGGCCAAGTACCGGGGCGGACGCGGGCCGTGCAAGCATGCGCTCGCGGTGAGCCTGGGCTCCAACCAGGGCGCGGCGACCGACGGCGGGGCGGAAGACGGGGCCGGGAACACGGCAGTGGAGGGGACGCGATGACGGTGATCGAGCGGGTGCGGGCCGGGGACGCCGACGGAGTGGCCCGGGAACTGGCCGGGCTGACGTCGGCCCAGCGGCGCGAGTGCATAGCGGAGTTGAAGGAGGTCCGCCGGGAGGTCGACGAGGAGCCGTGGCTCAAGCGCGACGTCGTCCAGGCGCTGATGGTCGCGGGGGCCGGCTGCCACACCGCCACCGCGGCGGCCGCCTGGCTGTGCACGGGCGGCCCGTGGTCCAGGCAGGACGACAGCTGGGACCAGCCCGCCCTGCTGACGGTGATCGAGGACCGGCCGCCGCAATGGCGGAGCACGCTGGTCGCCGCACTGGCCCGGCGACGGGCCACCTCCTGGGGTTCGAAGGCGTACCTCCTGGTGGAGCACCTGGTGCGGACGACCGGCTGCGACGTGCCGACCACGGACGGATTCGTCACGCGGTGGTTCCTCGGCCGGACCTGGACGTACTCCTCCCACCGGAACGCGATCACCGTCGCGACCGGTAAGACCCTGTGGGAACGGCTGTCGGACGACCCGTTCGTGCCACTCCTGACACCACGCCTGTTCGACCTCGACGAGATCGGCTCCATACTCGACGGCCCGTCGAACGAGCGGTACCCCGAGGACTGGTGGCCGACCTGCCTGACCCGGCTGGCCGAGCAGGGCACCCTGGACCGGGGAGAGCTGATCGACCGCTGCCTGGCCCGGCTGGCCCGGGGCGGACGGACGAGCGACCAGCGCGGCTTCCTGAAGCTGCTGCAGACCTTCGCCCCGACCACCGAGGAGCGGACGGCCCGGGCCAGGAACTACCTCGCCCTGCTCGACGCGCTCCCCTTCGTTGCTGCACACGCCCAGCAGGCGCTGGCCGAGCTCGACGAGGCGGGCCTGCTGCCCCCCGGCCTGCTCGCGGAGGCCTCGGCGGCCGTGCTCCTGCGCACCGAGAAGAAGCTCGTCCGCTCCCAGCTCGGCTGGCTGGACGCGGCGGCCCGGCGCGACCCGGCCCGCTCCGGCGAGGTGGTGCTCGCGGCGGCCCACGCCTTCAGCCACGCCGACCCCGACCTGCAGGGCCGGGCCCTACAGGTGACGGCCCGCCACCTCCCTGCGGCCGGAGCGGCGGTGCTCCCGCAACTGCGGGCGGCCGCCGAACTGCTCAACCCGGCCCACGCTGCCCGGGCCGGGGAACTCCTCGGCGGCGAACCCCCCGCACCCGCCGGGGCCTACCGGGAACTGCTACCGCCCGTGCCGCCGCCCGCGCCCGCGCCGGGCCCGCTGGAGAGCCCCGAGGAGGTCGCCGAAGAGCTCGGCGCGGTCCTCGCCGGAGACCCGGACCCGACGGCCTTCGAACGCGTCCTCGACGGCCTGGTCCGGCACGCCCACCGTGACCGCCCGGCACTCACCCAGGCGCTGGAGCCGGTCCTGCGCGCCCACCAGTGGAGAGGCACGCACTCCACCGCGGACTGCACGCCGCGGGCCGTCCTGCACGTCGCCCTGGCGGCGGCCGGGCGGGCAACCCCCGATCCAGTGCGCGGCGGCTGGTCCACCGTGTTCGGCAACGCACTGGCCAGCCGCCTGGAGGAGGCCGCCGACGGGATCCGTTCCGGCCGCACACCCTTCCTGCTCGCCACCCCGACCTCCGCCACCGGAGCGCTGGACGCGGCGACACTGGTCGACCGCCTCGCTACCTACGAGGCAGCCGGCCTGGAACCCGGGCCCGCCGACCTCTCGCAAGCCCTGCTGCGCACAGCGCCCACCGAAGACGCCGAGGTGTCGGCCGCCGCCGGGCGGCTCGGCTCGCCGGCCGGGCAACGGGCCGCGCGCTGGCTCCGCTCGGACGGGCTCCCCGCGCAGCCGTCCGCCCGCCGGGGGTTCACCCCGGGACGGGGCTTCAACGACGTCGGCGGGATGTACGACTTCGAGGACCTCCTGCTGACTGTGGTCGACCAACCCGGTGCGAAAGTCGCCGAACAGCGCGACGGGGCGGACGACCGGCTGGCCCCCGATTTCGCGGCACTGGTCGGCCCGCTCGTCCACTCGGGGCCGCGGACGGCTCGCTACCGGTACCGCACACCGACCCGGCACTGGCTCGTGACCCTGCCCCACCACCGCGAGGAACTGGCGGCCCGGATGCTCGACACATTCGCCCACACCGAGGGCCGGGGCACCGCGCTCCTGCTTCCCCACCTGGCCGAGGCCGACGGCCCGGCGGGCCCAGCCGTCCACCTGGCCCTCGGGTACGGCCTGGGCGCCCGGTGGCCCGAGGACCGCACCGCCGCAGTGGATGCCCTACTGCTGCTCGCAGCCCGTGGCGACCTGGACGGCCCGCTGCTTGGACGGGAGTTGGCCGAGCTGCTGCTGATCGGCGCGGTGAAGGCCAACCGGCTCACCGACGCCCTACGGTCCGCCGCCGCGACAGGGGCGTACGGCATGGTGTGGTCGGTGCTGGCCGGGGCACTGCCGCAGTTGCTCGTCCCCGCGCCTTTCCGGGCCGCAGGCGAGCTACTCGCGGTGGCCGCCGACTGCGCGCGGCGCAGCGGCGCGCGTGGCCCGATCGCCGAGGTGTCGGCGGCGGCCGAACGGGGCGGATCGAACCGGGTAGTCAAGGAGGCCCGGGTCCTGCGGGAGGTGCTGGCCGGGGCACCCGCCGAAGGGTAGACGTCCGCAGGCCGTCCAGCCCTGGAATTCTGAGGGTGCCCGGGGCCGGGCGGATCCGCCCGGCCCCGGGCAGGGGTGGTCAGTTCTCGCGCGAGTTGGTGGCCGCGTTGGTCTCCGCTCCGGATGATCCGTGGTGGGAGGTGCGGGTGCTGCACGCCAAGCTCTACCCGGCGAAGGGCCGTAGGGTGTGACCTTTTGGTTGTGGTGGGCGTGTTTTGGCCTCGGATGGCAGGTTGTCTGGACCTTTGGTTGTGCCGTGGTGCTCTGGTGCGGGGTGGGTGTGGTCTCGGGTTTTGATGACTGTGTGTATTGGCAGGGCGGGTTCGGGGGTGGCCGGGGTGTTGTGGGCCTGAATTTGTAGGTGAATTTCTCCGGTGATTCTTTCGGTTGTTTTGGTGGATTGGGTTCTGGGCGGCGGTCTGAATTCAGGTCGGATTTCGGGGCGGGATTGGTGGCGGGAGTTGGTGTTCGGTTTCGTCCGGGCCGGGCGCGCCGTTCCCGGCGGGCCGTGCTCGTGTGGCTGCGCCGCCGTCCTGTCCCTGGTGCTGCGCCTGCTCGGCCGCCGCGGTCCCGGGTCCGCCGTCCGGGCCGCGTGCCCGCCGGTCGTTTCGGCCT
>NZ_JOGH01000229.1:0-4634 GCF_000721345.1 Kitasatospora sp. NRRL B-11411
ACACGGCACCGAAACCGTCTCCGAACGCGAATACGTCATGCTCGACCGCACCGGCCGCGTCCAACTCCCCGCCGCCTTCCTCACCGCCCTCGGCATGCAGCACCGCGTCGCCGCCGACCTCGCCACCGACCACATCGCCCTCCGCCCCGACGACACCGCCTGAACCCCGGCTGTCACCGCCGCGCACTAAGCTGGACGACGTGGCAATGATCATGGATCGTGACGGGGTGGCGGAGCGGCTGGAGCCGTTCCGGCGGGAGCTGACGGCGTACTGCTACCGGATGCTGGGCTCGGCCTTCGAGGCCGAGGACGCGGTGCAGGAGACGCTGGTCCGCGCCTGGTCGAAGTTCGACGGGTTCGAGGGCCGCTCCGCGCTGCGGACGTGGCTGTACCGGATCGCCACCAACGTCTGCCTGGACATGGCGCCGGCCCCGCAGCGCCGGGCCCGCCCGATGGACCTGACCTCGCCGTGCCCGGCCGCCGCGCCGGACCTGGCGCAGCTGGAGGAGAACGTCTGGGTGGGCCCGGTGCCGGACGCCCGGGTGCTGGCGGGGGATCCGGCGGAGGTCGCGGTGGGCCGGGAGTCGGTGCGGCTGGCGTTCGTGGCGGCGCTGCAGAAGCTGCCGGCCCGGCAGCGGGCGGTGCTGATCCTGCGCGAGGTGCTGGCCTGGTCGGCGGCGGAGACGGCGGAGCTGCTGGAGACGTCGGTGGCCTCGGTGAACAGCGCGCTGCAGCGGGCCCGGGCGACGATGGCCGCCCAGGGCCCGGCGGGTGACGCCTTCGATCCGCTGGACGAGACGCAGCGTTCCCTGCTGTCCCGCTACGTCCAGGCGTTCGAGGCCTTCGACATCGAGGCGTTGAAGCGGCTGCTGCACGAGGACGCGGTGCTGAACATGCCGCCGTTCCAGATGTGGGTGCGGGGCGTGGTGGAGCTCGGCGAGTGGTGGCAGGGCGCGGGCTGCGGCTGCGCGGGCTCGCGGCTGCTGCCGGTGGCGGCGAACGGCATGCCGGCCTTCGCCCAGTACCGCCCGGCGGAGGACGGCAACGGGTGGACGCCCTGGGGCCTGACCCAGCTGGAGATCGTCGACGGCCGGATCGCCACCATGACCAACCACATGGACGTGGAACGGCTCTTCCCGCTGTGGGGCCTGCCGATGCGCCTGACCACCGACCCGCGCGCCGCCGGCTGACGGACCGTCACTCCATCGGCAGGGCCTCGGCCAGGCCGGTGAGTTCCAGCAGCAGCCGCAGCCGGGGCCCGGCCCCGCGCAGCACCACCTGGTGCCCCGCCCGCCGGGCCCCGGCCGCCAGCCGCCCGAGCCGGTCCAGCTCCCCCGGCCCGGGGCTGCCCACCCCCGCGACCAGCAGGACGACGCGGACGGGCCGCGGCCGTCGGGCGAGCAGCGCGGCGAGCTGCTCCTCGGCACCGGGCCGCGGTTCGATCTCCAGGGTCTCCATGTCCGTACTGACCGTCCGGCGCCCCCGAACTCATCGGCCCGGCCGCTCCCCGTTCCCGTTCCCGCTCCCGGAAGGCGGCCGCTCGGAGGGGTGCACTGCCGGTACACCTCTTCGCCGTGCCTCGTACCGGGCCGCGCGACGCGCTTGGCTGGAGGGCGGACATCCCCCGATCCCGAAGGACTTCCCATGCGCGGCACCGTGATCCACGCCCCCGGCGACATCCGGTCGGAGACCCTGGACGACCCGAAGGTCATCGAGCCCACCGACGCGGTCATCCGCACCGCCGTGACCTGCGTCTGCGGCTCCGACCTGTGGCCCTACCGGGGTGCGGAGCCGGTCGAGGCACCGCACCCGATGGGCCACGAGTACGTGGGCTTCGTCGAGGAGGTCGGCTCCGAGGTGACCGGGCTGCGGCCCGGCCAGTTCGTGGTCGGCTCGTTCGCCACCTCCGACAACACCTGCCCGAACTGCCTGAACGGCTTCCAGTCGAACTGCCTGCAGCGCGAGTTCATGTCCACCTGCCAGGCCGAGTACATCCGCGTCCCGAACGCCGCCGGCACCCTGGTGGCCCTGGCCGAGACCCCCGACGAGCACCTCTGGCCGGGCCTGCTGGCCAACTCGGACGTGATGGGCACCGGCTGGTGGGCCGCCGACGCCGCGCAGGTCCGGCCCGGCTCGACGGCCGTGGTGGTCGGCGACGGCGCGGTCGGCCTGTGCGCGGTGATCGCCGCCCGGGAGCTGGGCGCCGAGCGCGTCATCGCCGTGTCCCGGCACGAGTCCCGGCAGAAGCTCGCCCTGGCCTTCGGCGCCACCGACATCGTCACCGAACGCGGCGAGCAGGGCGTCGAGCGGATCAGGGAGCTGACCGGCGGCATCGGCGCCGACAGCGTCCTGGAGTGCGTCGGCACCGCCGAGGCCGTGCGGCAGGCCCTGCGCTCCGCCCGTCCCGGCGGCAGCGTCGGCGTCGTCGGCGTCCCGCACGGTGTCGCCCTGGACGGCCGGGAGCTGTTCTTCTCGCACGTCGGCCTGCGCGGCGGCCCGGCCCCCGTCCGCCGCTACCTGCCGGACCTGAACGAGCGGGTGCTGTCCGGCCGGATCGACCCCGGGAAGGTCTTCGACCTCGCCCTGCCGCTCGCCGACGTCGCCGAGGGCTACCGGGCGATGGACGAGCGCCGCGCGATCAAGACCCTGCTCAAGCCCTGACCACTCCCCTCCCCCAGGAGCACCCGATGGAATTCCTCCCGCAGCAGCCCACCGGCCGGGGCCCGGCCGAGTGGTTCACCGGCGACGTCTGGTGGGACGTCCTGGCGGCCGGTGCCGCCCCGTCCCGGCTGCGCGCCAACCTGGTGCGCTTCGCGCCGGGCGCCCGCACCCACTGGCACACCCACGCGCTCGGCCAGACCCTGCACGTGGTCTCCGGGATCGCCCTGGTCGGCACCCGGGACGGTGTCGTCCTGGAGGCGCACCCCGGCGAGAGCGTGGTGTGCCCGCCGGGCGAGGCGCACTGGCACGGCGCCGTCCCGGACCGCTTCATGGCGCACCTGGCGCTCTGGGAGGCCACCGGTGACGGTTCGCCCGAGACGGTGTGGGCCGAGGCCGTCACCGACGCCCAGTACGGCGCCGCCCGGCGCCGCGGTCCGGGGTCGGATCAGCCGAAGTAGCCGCCGTCGACGGCCAGCACGCTGCCGGTGACGAAGGCGGCGGCGGGCGTGGCCAGGAAGACCACGGCGGCGGCGATCTCCTCGGGGCGGCCGTAGCGGCCGAGCGCGTTGGCGGCGCGCTGGGCGTCGGAGTGCGGGCCGTCCTCGGGGTTCATCTCGGTGGCGGTCGAGCCGGGCTGCACCACGTTGACGGTGATGCCGCGGCCGGCCAGTTCACTGGCGGCGCTGCGGCTGTAGGAGGTGACGGCGGCCTTGGTGGCCGCGTAGTCGGCGAGGCCGGGCAGGCCGGGGCGGGTGGCCAGGTTGGAGCCGACGGTGATGATCCGTCCGCCGTCGGGCAGCCGGGGCGCGGCGGCCCGGATCGCGGCGGTCACCCCGGTCACGTTGACGGCGTACTGGCGTTCCAGGGCCGCCGGGTCGGCGTCCCCGTCGACCGGGGCGCCGGCCAGTACGCCGGCGTTGTTGACCAGGATGTCGAGCCGTCCGAAGTCCGCCGCGACGGCGGCGACCAGTTCCTCGACCTGGGCGGTGTCCCCCTGGTCGGCCCGGTAGGCGGCGGCCCGTCGGCCGAGCGCCTCGATCCGCCGCACCACGTCCGCGGCCCGGTCGGCCGAGCCGCCGTGGCTGAGCGCGACGTCGGCCCCGGCGGCGGCCAGGGCCAGCGCGATCGCGGCGCCGATGCCGCGCGAGCCGCCGGTGACCAGGGCGGTGCGGCCGGCCAGCGCGTCGGGCGCGAAGGTGGCGGTGGCGGTGGGCTGCTGCGTCATGTCGGGTTCCCCTCCCAGATCTGTACCGTTCGGTACACGGCGGAGACGCTACCATATCGATCGGTACAGAATGACCGGGGCAGCAGCCGAACCCACCGGAGGACAGGGCGACATGACGGGCCGTCCGCGCACGTTCGACCTCGACGAGCGGCTGGAGCGCGCGATGCGCGTCTTCTGGCGGCACGGCTACGAGGGCACCGCGCTCTCCGACCTCACCGCCGCGATGGGCATCAACCGGCCCAGCCTGTACGCGGCGTACGGCAACAAGGAGGCGCTGTTCCGCCAGTGCCTGGACCGCTACCACCGCGGCCCGGCCCGGCACGTCCGGGAGGCCCTGGCCGCGCCCACCGCCCGCGCGGTCGCCGAGCAACTGCTGCGCGGCACCGTCGAGGTGGTCACCCGCCCGGAGGGCCCCGGCTGCCTGCTGGTGCACGGCGCGCTCGCCACCGGCCCCGGCTCGGAGACCGTGCGCGCCGAGAGCGCCGCCCGCCGCGCCACCCAGCGCGCCGCCCTGCGCACCCGTCTCGAACGGGCCGCCGCCGACGGCGAGTTCCCACCCGGCACCGACCCGGCCGCCCTGGCCGGCTACCTGAGCGCCCTCACCTACGGCCTAGCCGTCCAAGCCGCCGACGGCACCCCACCCGACCAACTGCACCGCATCGCCACCCAGGCCCTCCACCACTGGCCCACCTGAGCCCCCCCCAACACCGAACCGCCCGGCCACCGCCCGAACCGGCCCACCCCGCAC
>NZ_JOGH01000230.1:0-4629 GCF_000721345.1 Kitasatospora sp. NRRL B-11411
GTCCACCACCCCGCAGCCCACCGACCCCCCGCCCACCACCCCGCAGCCGGGCCCCGACCCGGCGCAGGCGCCCGTGGTGTTCGACGCCCCGTTCGCGGACCGCACCCAGTGGGCGGCCGGCACCACCTCCGCGTACCCGGCCGGCGGGCGGAACACCGGTGACAACAAGCTCGACCGCCTGGTGCCCGGCTACGGCCCGAAGGGGGACGTGTTCACCGCGCTGCGGGAGAGCACCTTCAGCTGGCGCACCCCGCTGGTGACCACCGAGGGCACTGCGGGCGGCTTCGAACTGCGGCCCGGCGACCGGCTGGAGGCCCGCTGCCTGGTGACGGCGGACCAGGGCGTCTGGCCCGGGATCTGGACCTGGGGCCGGGACCTCGCGCCGGGGCGGCCCCAGCCCGGCCACGGGGAGGTGGACGTGCTGGAGTACCACGACGACCACCCGCGGATGCTGGAGCTGAGCAACCACGTCCGCCCCGGCACCCCGGCCTACCTGGACGACCTGGTGACGCCGGGCCAGTGGTTCACCGTGGCCTGCGTGTTCGGCACCGACTCGGTCGACTGGGAGCTGGACGGCCGGGCGGTGCACTCCGACGGGCAGGGCGTCGGCCCGGACTGGCGGGCCTGGATCATCGTCAACCTCTCCGTCGCGGGCGGCCAGTGGGGCCACCGCCGCCCCCGCGCCAACGCCGGCCGCCTCTCCTGGCGCTGCCAGGGCCTGACCGTCCGCCGCCCGCAGTGACCCCGCCACCCGCAGCAGCCCCGTCGCCCGGCCGTCAGCCCAGCAGCGCGCCAAGCGGCCCGGCGATCAGGTGGTAGTCGGCGAGGAACCCGGTGAGCACCGCGCCGGCCAGGGCGACCGCCGTCATGGCGAGCCGGCCGGGCCACCGCCACCAGTGGCGCAGCCACCCCGCGACGGCCCCGGCGGCGACGGCCAGGGCGACGGGCGGGACGGCCGCGCCCCACCAGGTGGGGGCGAGGGCCAGCGGGGTGCCGAGCGGGACGGCCTCCATCATCGCGTTGCCGTCCGCGACCAGGGCCAGCAGCGAGGCCAGGAACCCGGCGGCGAGCAGCCCGGCGAGGGCGGCGGCGGCCCGGGCCGCCCGGGCCGGGAGCGGGTGGGCGGGACGGCGGCGCAGCCGGCGGACGAGCGCGGTGGCGGGGACGGCGACCAGCGCGGCGAGCAGGACGGCCAGGGCCGCGCCGAGCACCGCCAGCCGGGGGCCGGGCTGCTGACGCCAGGTCAGGCGGCGGTACCCGGTGGACGGGTTGTCGGAGGCGCTCAGCACGCCGTCCCGGAAGGCGATCCGGGCCTGCCCGCCGCGTTCCAGGTACTGGCCGTCACCGAGCGGCCGCCAGTGCTGGACGGGGTTGCGGGGGTCGAGGGCCAGCCCCTCGGTGCGCAGCCCGGCGGCCTCCGCCGTGACGGTGACGGCGCCGAACAGTTCCTCGGTGCGCATCATGCTGCCCCGGCTGACCCGGGCGGCCAGGTACGTCCCCGCGTACCGACCACCACCCCCACTCCCACTCCCACTCTCACTCCCGCTCCCGCTCCCGCTCCCGTCCCGGTCCGCGGGCGGGTGCCCACCGGGGAGGGCGTCGACGATCGCCCGGATCAGCTGCTTGCCGTCCCAGCCGGCCGTGCCGTCGGTGCCGTCGCCGTTGTAGACCACGTACACGCCGAGGTGCTGTTCGGGCAGGAGCAGCAGGTTGCCGTGGAAGCCGGGCAGGTCGCCGTCCTTGAACCAGCCGGTGAACCCGTCCCTGGTCCAGCCCTCGTAGGCCCAGCCCAGGCCGGGCAGCCGGGGGTCCTGCCGGTAGTGGGTGGTCTGCATCAGCCGGGCGGCCGGGCCGGGGGCGAGCTGGTCGCGCAGCCAGCGGGCCATGTCGGCGGCGGTGGTGATCCCACCGGGGCCGCTGGGCGTCCACGGGCCGTACTGGCCGTGCTCCTCGGTCCAGCCGTCGGCGCCGTCCGGCCGGTAGCCGCGGGCCGGGGCGATCGCGGCGGGGTGCGGCTGCTCGAAGGAGGTGCGGGCCATGCCGAGCGGTTCGAGCACGGCGCTCCGGAGCTGTTCGGCGTACGGCCGCCCGGCGACCCGTTCGACCGCCAGCCCGGCCAGCGCGGCGCCGTAGTTGTCGTACGCGGCGAGCGTCCCGGGCGGCCGGACCCGGGCCGGACGGTGGTCGGCGAGGCTCTGCGCGAGGCTCGGAATGCCGTCCGGGGTGGCCGAGTTGACGCCGACCAGGTCGCTGTCGAAGCCGGACGTGTGGGTGAGCAGGTGGTCGGTGGTGACGGGGCGGCCGGGGTAGCTGTCGGGTATCCGGTCGGCGGGCGGCAGGTAGCGGTTGACGTCGGCGGCCGGGTCGATCCGTCCGTCGGCCACGAACTGCGCGGCGGCCTGCGCGGTGAACAGCTTGGCCAGCGAGCCGAGGTAGAACCCGGTCCGCTCCGGGTCGACCGGCGTGCCCGCGACGGTGTCGGCGACGCCGTAGCCGCGCAGCAGCACCTGCTCCCCGCTGACCACGGCGACGGCCGCGCCGGGGATCCGGTCGCGCCGCAACTGCTCCGCCACGGTGCGGTCGACCAGCCCGCCGAGATCGGCCGGTCCGGCGGTGGGCCCCTCGGTCGCTCCCGCCACCGGGGCGGCGGCGAGCGGGAGGAGGGCGGCGAGGGCGAGGGCGAGCCCGAACAGGGCGGGGCGGGAACCGTTCATGCCTCGATCATTCGGCCCGCCCGGGCCCCGGCGGCAGTGCGTGGCGCACCCGTCGACATGCATTCTGCACATCACCCTGCGCACCGGTCCCGCGCACCGGGCCGGGGCCCACCGCTCCCGGCCCCTGGGCGCCCCGGCAGAATGACCTGCGTGTTCAGGGGAGACAGGGGAGACCGGGGAGACCGGGGAGAGGACGGCGGCGCGGACGAGGGCCTGCCCGGCCCGGTGGTGCTGTCGCTGGTGCTGCTGGGGGCGATGTTCGGGATGGCGGCGCCCGCCGACGGCGGGTGGTGGCCGCACCCGGTGGCGTGGGTGGCGCTCGGGGTGCAGGCGGTGCACTGCCTGCCGTGGACGGCGCGGCTGCGCGGGGCCTGGACGCTGGCCGCGCAGTTGCTGCTCGTCCCGTGGTCCGGCGTGCCGGGGTTCGCCGCGGCGTCGGTGCTGCTGCTGGTCCGCCGCCCGGTGCGCTGGGCGCTGTTCGCCCTGGTGGTGGCGGGGGCCGCGGTCCTCGCGGCGGACAGCCCGTACGGGGCGGCGAACGGCGCGGGCAACGCGCTCGCCCAGGGGCTGACGGTGTACGCGCTGACCCGGCTGTTCCACCGGTACGCCGAACTGCACGCCACCCGGGGCCGGTTGGCGTCCGCGCGGGTGGCCGCGGAACGGCAGCGGGCGGCCCGCGACCTGCACGCGGCGCTCGGGGTGCCGCTGGCGGCGGTGCTGCGGCTGGCCGCCGCGGGCGACGCCGCCGGGGTGGCCGCCACCGCCCGGCGGGCCGCGGCCGGGGTCCGCCGGGCCCCGGAGCCCGGACCGGCCGCCGACCCGCCGGACGGCCCGCTGCCCGCGCCGGTGCTGCCGGTCCTGGTGGCGGTGCACGCCGGCTACCTGGCCGTCGGCGTGGTCTACCTGACGGAGCGCCACCTCGCCCCGCTCCCGCTGGCCGCCGCGCTGGCGGCGCTGGCCACCGTGACGGGCCTGCAGGTGCGGCACTCGCTGCCCCGCCCGCCGGGCGTCCGCCCGGCCGGGTTCGGCTGGACGTGGGCGCTGCAGTGCGCGGTGGCGGTGGCGGTGCTGTTCGGGCCGGACGGAACGCACCCGCAACTGCTGGCGTTCGCCGCCGCATCGGCGCTGGTGCTGCTGCCGCCCGCCGCCGGATGGCCGGTGCTGGCCGCTGCGGTCCTGGCGGCGGGCGCGGTGAGCGGCGCGGCGGCGGTCGACGTGGTCACCATCGCACTGGTCTGCTACGGGCTGGCGCTGCTCACCGCGATGGTGCAACGGGTCCGGGAGGCCCGGCTGGCCCTGGCCGAACTCGCCGTGGCCCGGGAGCGGCGGCGGATCGCCCGGGACGTGCACGACCTGCTGGGCTCGGGCCTGACCGCCGTCGCGGTGAGCGCCGAACTCGCCGTCCGGCAGCCGTCCGCCGGGCACCTGGAGCGGGCCGCCGCACTCGCCGAACGCACCCTCGGCGAGCTGCGAGCCGTCCCCGCGGACGGGGCCGTCCTCGACCTGTCCGCCGAACTCGCCGCCGCCGAAGCCCTGTTGACCGCCGCCGGAATCACCCTGGACCGCACCGGCGACCCCGAGCAGGTCCCGCCCGCCGACCGCCCCCTGCTCGCCGCCGTCCTCCGCGAGGGCACCACCAACGTCCTGCGGCACAGCCGCGCCACCCGCTGCACCCTGGTCCTGGACCGGAACGGCCTGCACCTGTCCAACGACCGCGCCCGCCCCGGCCCGCACTCCCCCGGCCACGGCACCCCCAACCTGACCACCCGCGCCACCACCCACCGCGCCACCCTCACCTCCACCCCGGACGGCCACGGCGGCTGGCTCCTCACCACGACCCTCCCCACCACCCCCTGACCCCCCGCCACCACCCCGACGAATCCCCACCCCGACGAAGCCCCACCCGACAGCAGGC
>NZ_JOGH01000231.1:0-5600 GCF_000721345.1 Kitasatospora sp. NRRL B-11411
CGTCCCCGGCCCGTACTCGGCCCGCAGCCCGCCCACCGCACACGGCCCCAACACCTGCCGCACCCCCAACGCATGCAACGCCCACACATTGGCCCGGTAATTGATCCGGTGCGGCGGCAACCGGTGCCCACGACCATGCCTCGGCAAGAACGCCACCCGCCGCCCACCCACCCCACCCACGAACAACGCATCCGACGCCGACCCGTAAGGCGTCTCCACACGCACCTCGGTGACGTCGTCGAGCAGCGCGTACAGACCCGAGCCCCCGATGACGCCCAGTTCGGCGGTGGGTTGACGGTCCGTCACTCGTTGCGCCCCGGTGTTTCCAGCAGTGGTGGTGGTCATGCCCCTCACCCTACGGAGGACGCCCGGCGGGCCCGCCGCCCCCGGCCTTACGGTTTCCTGACGCCCGGTTCCCCGCCCCGGGGATCCCTCACCCGCCCCGCCGGGGCGGCCAGTGGTCGAGCGGCAGCGGGCCCCGGGAGCGGACGGTGCGGATGGCGAAGGTGGAGCGGGCGTCGCGGACCGGGCCGACCGCGAGGATCTCGTCCAGCAGGACCTGCTCATAGCTGGCCAGGTCGGGGACGGCGATCTCCACCAGGAAGTCGGCCTCGCCGGAGACCACGTGGCAGGCGACCACCGCGGGGATCGCGCACAGCGCCTCCTCGATGGAGCGCGAGGTCTCCCGCGAGTGCTGCTCCACCCGCAGCGCGACGAACACCGTCAGCCCCAACCCGACCCGGTCCCGGTCGAGTTCGGCCCGGTACCCGGCGATCACCCCGTCCGCCTCCAGCGCCTTGGTGCGGCGCAGCGCGGAGGACGGCGAGAGCCGGACGGCCTCGGCGAGGTCCACGTTGGGGGTCCGGCCGTGGCGCTGGAGGTGGGCGAGAATGGCACGGTCGATACGGTCGTACTGCGGGCTCGACATGCTGTGCACCCTACGGCGTGCGCGCACCGCTCGGAGCGGCGCCCGGCGGTGTCAGGCCCATCCGCCGTAGGGCACGGTGATGAGTTCCATGGCGTGGCCCGCCGGGTCCGTGAAGTAGACGCCGCGGCCGCCGTCGTTGTGGTTGACCGTGCCGGGCTGCTTCCGCTGCGGGTCCGCGTAGTGCTCGATGCCGCGCTGTCCGATCCGTGCGTACGCCGCGTCGAACTCCTCCTCGGAGACCAGGAAGGCGTAGTGCTGGGGGGTGATGCTGTCCGCGGGGACGGTGGCGAAGTCCAGCGTGACGCCGCCTCCGGTGGTGGGTATGTTCCGTGCCCTGCCGGGCCGGATCCTGGTGCTCGGTGCGGTCACGGCCGCTCCAGGCCCTCGGCGGCGGCGATGCGGGCGATGTCCTGCGGGGAACCGGCCATGATGGTGCGGACGTTGGCGCTCACCACGTCGACAGGCCAGTCCCACCAGGCGGCGCGCAGGAGCTGCTCGACGGCTCGGTCGTCGAAGCGCTGCCTGATCACCCTGGCCGGGTTCCCGCCCACGACGGTGTAGGGCGCCACGTCGGCCGTGACCACCGCGCCCGCCGCGATCACGGCGCCGTCGCCGATCCTCACTCCCGGCATCACCGTGGCCCCGTACCCGAACCACACGTCGTTGCCGACCACCGTGTCGCCGCGGCTCGGCATGCCGGTGACGAGGTCGAGGGTCTGCTCGGCCCACCGGCCTCCGAACATGGTGAAGGGGAAGGTGGACACGCCCATCGACGGGTGGTCGGCCCCCGCCATCAGGAATCTCGTGCCGGTGGCGATCGCGCAGTACTTGCCGATGACCAAGCGCTCCGGGCCGTAGGCGTACAGCACGTTGCGCCGGATGAAGTGGGTCGCGCCGTCGGGGTCGTCGTAGTACGTGAAGTCGCCCGCCTCGACGCAGGTCCCGGCGACCAGTGGTTTGAGGAAGACGACCCGTTCGTGCTCCGGCAGCGGATGGCGGGCGGCCGGGTCGGGGGCGGCATTGCGGTCGGGCGTCACGCGGGAACCTCTCCTGTGGGGTTCATGAGGGCGAACAGGCAAGCAGACGGGCAGTCGGGGCGGAAGGCCGCACAGGGCGGGGAGCCCGCGGCGGCCGAACCGGCCCTGTTCCAGCATGCGGGGCTCCGGGCCGGGGGAACAACGGCCGATCTTGCTATGGTCGTTAACCCAGGGGTTCATGATCCGGGGCCGTCCGACGACCGGCTCCGGAGCGCGCGGAGGGGGCGGGGCGGGATGGAACTGCGGGACATGGAGATCTTCCTGACGCTCGCCGAGGAGCTCCACTTCGGCCGCAGTGCCGAACGCCTGCAGGTCTCCCCGGCCCGGGTCAGCCAGGCGATCAAGAAGCAGGAGCGCCGCATCGGGGCGCAGCTCTTCGAGCGGACCAGCCGGCACGTGCGCCTGACCGCCCTCGGCGAGGAGCTGCACCGGAGGCTGAAGCCCGCCTACGCGGACATCCAGGCGGCCGTGGCCGATGTGACGGCCATCGCCCGCCGCTCCCCCTCCACGTTGACGCTGGGGGTGATGGGCGCGCAGATGCACGAGATGCGCCCGGTGCTCGACCGCTTCCGGGCCGCTCACCCCGGCGTCGAACTCCGGTTCAAGGAGGTGTTCTTCAACGACCCCTTCAGCGCGCTGCGGGCCGGCGAGGTCGACGCGGTGACCACCTGGCTGCCGGTGCGCGAACCGGACCTCACCGTCGGCGTGGTGCTGCGCGAGGAACCGCTGCGCCTGATGGTGGCCGTGGACCATCCGCTCGCCGGACGGGGAACGGTGAGCATGGAAGTGCTCGGCGACCACCGGGTGCCGCGCGTGGAGGGCCCGCTGCCCGCCTACTGGGAGAGCACCGTCCTGCCGGTCCGCACGCCCGCGGGACGCCCGGTCCTCCGCGGGCCGGCCGTCTCCACCTTCTACGAGGTCCTCGCCCTCGTGGCGACGGGGAGCGTGGTGTGCCCGGTACCCGATGAGGGGCGGCGCTACCACGCGCAGCCGGACATCGTCTTCCTGCCCCTCCACGATGCACCGCCCGTCCGGTGGGGCCTGGTCTGGCGCCCGGACCGCGCGACCCCCCTGGTGCACGCACTCGCCGAGGCGGCGACGGATCCCGCGACCGGATGCGCACTGCCCGGTGGTTGACTGTCCGTCAGGCCGCTGCCGCCCCCGTCCGGCAAATTCGCTATCCGGCGGCCGGAGCCCCGTGATACACCACCGGCGTGCAGAAAATCCTGGAGTACCCCGAGGTCCTGCGGCTGATCGAGGACCGCTCGACCGCGTTCCGTGCCGCGCTCGCTTCCGCCCCCGACCTCGACGTCCAGGTCCCGACCTGCCCGGACTGGACGCTGCGCGAGCTCGCGCAGCACCTCGGGGACGGCCGCCGCCGCCAGGCCGCGATCGTCGCGGCGGGCCCCGGCGCCGAGCCCCCGGCGAGGACGGACCCGAAGGGCGCCCCGACCGCACCCCGCGACCGCGAGGCCCTGGACGCCTGGCTCGCCGAGTCGACCGAGCTGATGCTCGCCGCACTGCGCGAGGCCGGCCCGGACCGCGGCTGCTGGACGTGGTGGGGCCGCTCGCAGGCCCCGGAGACCAGCGGCGCCGTGGCCCGGCACCAGGTCCAGGAGATCGCCGTCCACACCTACGACGTCCAGCTCACCCTGGGCGCCGCCCGGCCGCTGCCCGCGGACGTCGCGGTCGAGGGCGTCGACGAGTTCCTGACCACCGTCTCGGCGACGTCCGTCCCCTGGCCGTTCAAGCCCGCGACCATCGACCTGCACGCGACCGAGGGCGGCTCCTGGCGCCTGACCCTCGACCCCGGCGGCGTCCGCTGCACCGACCTCGCCGCCGACGCGGAGCCGGGCGACCTGGTGGTCCGCGGCACGGCGAGCGAACTGGTCCTCTACTTCTACGCGCGCACCCCGTTCGAGGGCCTGGAGATCACCGGCGACACCGAGCCGATGGAGCAGCTCGCGGAGTGGGACCCGAACGAGTAGGCCGCGCACGCGGGGCCGCGTCCGCCGCTGGTGCACGTGCCCCGGCGGGCGCGGCCGGGCCCGGAGCCGTGGACATCGCCGGCCGCTCTGTCCCGGCGCCCCATCCCGCCGCCCTGCCTCGTATCCCCGGCACGCA
Organism: Kitasatospora sp. NRRL B-11411; assembly: GCF_000721345.1. Lineage (NCBI taxonomy): Bacteria > Bacillati > Actinomycetota > Actinomycetes > Kitasatosporales > Streptomycetaceae > Kitasatospora > Kitasatospora sp. NRRL B-11411. Next base: position 4,090 of record NZ_JOGH01000231.1, read on the forward strand.
CTGCCGCCGAATAGCGCTTTCCCGGCACGACCTGCCGCCGGAGCCCTCCCCCGGGGCTGATTTCGCCAGCGGATGCCGCGCGATCGGGGCCAGGATCAGGGCATGACCAACACCCCGTCAAACACCCGTCCCCGTCCCCGGATCCGTCCTTCCTCCGCCCTCTCGTCCTCCCGCCTCTCCACCGCCGGGGCGTCCGCGCTGTACATCGGCGCGCTGCTCGGCCCGAGCCTGCTGCTCCTGCCGGGGCTCGCGGCGCGCGCGGCGGGTCCGGCCTCGCTGCTGACGTGGCTGGCGCTGCTGGCGCTGTCCGGGCTGATCGCGGTGGTGTTCTGCGCGCTCGGCACCCGGCTGGGCTCCGCGGGCGGCGTCGCCGGGTACACGGCGGCGGGCCTGGGCGCGCGGGCGGGCCGGGCCGCCGCGTGGTGCTTCCTGGCGGGGGTGGTGGCCGGCGCGCCGGTGGTCTGCCTGATCGGCGGGAGCTACGCGGCGGCCGCCGTCGGCGCGGACGGGACGGCGGCCGTCCGGGCGGGGCTGGTGCTGCTGGTGCTGGTGCTGGCGGTCCGGTTGCTGGGGGTGCGCACCGGCGCGGGGCTGCAACTGGTGCTGGTGTCCGCACTGGTGGGCCTGGTGCTGTTCGCGGTGCTGGGCGCGGCCCCGGCCGCCCGGGCCGCGCACTGGACGCCGTTCCTGCCGCACGGCTGGAGGGGGGTCGGGCAGGCCGCGCCGCCGCTGATGTTCGCGTTCGTCGGCTGGGAGGCCGCCGCCTCGCTGACCACCCGGCTGCGCGACCCGCGCCGCCAGCTGCGCCGGGTGGTGCTGATCGCCTTCGCCGTCACCTCGCTGCTCTGCCTGGGCCTGGCCGCCGCGACGGTCGCGGTGCTCGGGCCGGGCGCGGGCGGCTCCGTCCCGCTGGCCGACCTGATGCGCGCCGCGATCGGCGGCCGGGGCCCGCTGCTGGCCGCCGGCGCCGCCCTGGTGCTCACCCTGGCCGCCACCAACACCTACCTGACGGGCGCCGCCGCCCTGTTGGACGCCCTGCTCCCGTCCGGGACGGCGGCCGGCCGCCGCGGTTCGCTGATCGTGCTGGCCGCCACCGTGCTCACCGGCGTCCCGCTGTTCGCCCTGGTCGGCACCGGCGCCTTGACCACCTCCCAGCTGGTGGCCGTCCCCACCGCCCTGTTCCTCACCGTCTACCTGACCTGCACCGCGGCGGCGGTCCGCGTCCTGGACGGCGCGCCGCGCCTGGCCGCCGCCGTGAGCTGCCCGGCGGTGCTGGCCCTGCTGCTCGGCACGGGCTGGCCGGTGCTGGCCGCCGCCGCGGTGGCCCTCGCCGCCGCCACCTTCGATCGAACGGGCGACCGACCCTCGCCCACGCATTCCGCCGCAGGTCAGGAGGGTTCACCGGCCGGTGGGGTTTGACCCCGAACGACTACCGCGCACCACGGTGACGGTCCGATGATCGGGCAATGGACCATGCCGCGGGCGCATACCCGCCGCCACTCCCCCCGCAC
>NZ_JOGH01000232.1:0-4588 GCF_000721345.1 Kitasatospora sp. NRRL B-11411
GCGGTGGTCCGCGCGGTCGGGGCGGGGGTGGGGCGGTGGGGGTGTTTGCCGGTGTCGCGGACGGGGCTCCGGGGGAACCGGGCGGAAGTGCGCCAGGATGACCGGGTGAAGCCGATCAGCCATCAGGTCCCCTACTACTCCCAGTGGGAGTCGCCCGAACTCGTGCCCGACATCCTGGACGGCACGCTGCGGGCCGCCGACGACCCGCTGTGGGAGCGTTCCGGTGCCGCGAACGAGGACGAGTACGAGTACTGGTCGTGGCGGCTGTGCGGGATGGCCTGCCTGCGGATGGTGCTCGACCACTGGTGGGGCGTCGCCCCGGCGGCCGTCCGGCTCGCCGAGGAGTGCCAGCAGGCGGGGGCGTACGTCCGGCACCCCGACGGGCGGCTCGACGGGTTGATCCACGCCCCGTTCGCCGCGTACGCCCGCACCCGCTGGGGCCTGCACGCCGAGGCCGTCAGCCCGCTGCCCGCCGACCGGGTCGCGGCCGAACTCGGCGAGGGGCGGCTGCCGATGCTCTCCGTCCACCCCGGCATCCGCACGCTGGCGCCCGAAGTGCCGCGCACCGGCGGCCACCTGGTGCTCGCGGTCGGCGCCGACGACGAGGCGCTGCTGATCCACAACCCGTCGGGCTTCCCGGACGGCTCGCAGCGCGCCGCCCGGGTGCCCTGGGGCGACCTGGAGCGCTTCTACTCCGGCCGCGGCATCGTGCTCGGCCCGCCTCCGTACTGAACCCCCGTGCTGGCCCCCGTGCCGGCATCTGCACTGGCCTTCGTGTCGAGGGGACGGCGGGCGGGCGGTGGAGGGGGTGTCAGGCCGCGTTGGGGAGGCCGATCGGGGTGGTCGGGGGGAGGTCGGCGCGGCAGGCGGCGGAGATCGGGCGCAGGGCGGTGACGAGTTCGTCCAGCTCGGAGCGGTGGAAGTGGGTCCAGACCCGGGAGGCGGCGAGGTCGGTGGCGCCCTCCAGGGCGAGGTGGCGGCGGCGGCCCGCGAGGGTCAGCGTGCCGTCCGGGCTCAGCCACTCGCGCTCGATCAGGCGGGCGGTGGCCTCGTCCCACTCGGTGTCGCTCCAGCCCCGGTGCGGCTGCAGGTTCTCGCGGCGGGTGTCGAGGGCGCAGCGGACCACCAGGGCCTCGCAGCCGTCGAGGCCCTCGGTGACCAGGGCGGCGACGTGCCCGTCGCCCCGGTGCTCGCGCAGCACGGTGGTGGCCTGCCACAGCCGGGCCAGGCGGCCCTCCGGGCGGGGGAGGTCGGCGTTCGCGGCGGCCAGCACGCGCCCACAACAGTCCAGGCCGTCGACGGCGCGCTCTAGCAGCTCCACCGAACGGTCGATCAGATCCGGCTTCACGTCCACCAGGACGCGCCGCAGCGCGCCCGTCGCCCCCGCGACCCGGGCCTCCAGCGCCTGCTCCGGGCCGGCCAGCGACCAGACCTCCGGCAGCGCCCGCTCGACCATCTGCGGCGCGAAGTTGAAGAACGCGGCCACCACCGGCGCCGCGTCCACCGCGCCCAGCGGCGCCGAACGTCCGCCGAAGTAGCCGCGCCAGTAGCCGCGCAGCCCCGCCGCCTCGTACGCGGCGCGGGCCTCCGGGGAGAAGTAGGTGAGGGCGTGGACGGGCTCGAACAGCCACCAGAGGGCACGTGCGGGGTGGACGACCTGGGTCATCGGACGCCTTTCGTGAGGGGCGAGCAGCGCGTTGGTTCCGCCTGCTCCGGAGCCTGCCAGAGCGGGCCGACCCCGGGAAGGGGAAGTGTTGCGGGCGTGTGAACACTTCGCGGGCGAGCGGGCGAGCGGGCGAGCGAGGAGGCGTGCGGGCGTGTGAACGCTTCGCGGGTGGGCGGGTAGGTGGGGTAGGTGGGCGGGCGGGCGGACGTTGCGGGGGCACTCCTCCGGCGGGGGCGTCCAGGGGCCGGGGGATGATGGTCGGGAGCGGTCGCACCGGCCGCCCGCACCGAACCGTGAAGGTACCCTCGCCATGGCGCAGATCAACCCCAGCATCCTGTCCGCGGACTTCGCCCGCCTCGCCGACGAGGCCGAGGCGGTGCGCGGCGCGGACTGGCTGCACGTCGACGTGATGGACAACCACTTCGTCCCCAACCTCACGCTGGGCGTGCCGGTCGTCGAGTCGCTGGCCCGCGCCACCGACACCCCCCTCGACTGCCACCTGATGATCGAACAGCCCGACCGCTGGGCCCCGCAGTACGTCGAGGCCGGCGCCGGCTCCGTCACCTTCCACGTCGAGGCCGCCGCCGCCCCCGTCCGCCTGGCCCGGGAGATCCGCGCCAAGGGCGCCCGCGCCTCGATGGCGCTGCGCCCCGCCACCCCGATCGAGCCCTACGAGGACCTGCTGCCCGAGCTCGACATGGTGCTGATCATGACGGTCGAACCCGGCTTCGGCGGCCAGTCGTTCCTCGACATCATGCTTCCCAAGATCCGCCGCACCCGGCAGCTGATCGACAAGCACGGCCTCGACCTGTGGCTCCAGGTCGACGGCGGCGTCGCCGCCGGCACCATCGAAGCCTGCGCCGAGGCCGGTGCGGACGTGTTCGTGGCCGGCTCCGCGGTGTACGGCGCCGCCGACCCGGCCGAGGCCGTCCGCGGACTGCGCGCCCAGGCGGCGGCGGCCAGCGCGGACGCCTGGTGGGCGTGCAAGCACTGACCGTGCGGAAGCCGCCGTGTGCCGTTCCGTGAAGCGCCCGGGCGTTCGTCCGGGCATTTGTCCGGGCGTCCGGGGGTGCTTCTCGGGCGGCGACGCGCGGCCCTCGGTAACCGGGGACGGCGGGGCGGGCGGCCGATACTGGCGGTCATGAGCAACCTCGACCGGAAACCCGCCCCGGCGGTCTGCGGGCGGCAGGCCGCCACCGGCCCCGTCAAGGACCTGCTGACCGGGCGTCACGTCCCGCTCGGCGAGTCCACCGTGGTCCGGCGGCTGCTGCCCAACCTCGGCCGCCGGATGGTCGGCGCCTGGTGCTTCGTCGACCACTACGGCCCCGACGACATCGCCGACGAGCCCGGCATGCAGGTGCCGCCGCACCCCCACATGGGCCTGCAGACCGTCAGTTGGCTGCACGAGGGAAGCGTCCTGCACCGGGACAGCCTCGGCAGCCTGCAGACCGTCCGCCCCCGCGAACTCGGCCTGATGACCTCCGGCCGGGCCATCTCGCACTCCGAGGAGTCCCCGCGCGCGCACGCGCCGCTGCTGCACGGCGCCCAGCTCTGGGTGGCGCTCCCCGACGCGCACCGGCACACCGAACCCGCCTTCGAGCACCACCCCGAGCTGCCCGTGGTCACCGCCGGCGGCCTGCGCGCCGACCTCATCCTCGGCACCCTCGACGGCGCGACCTCGCCCGGCACGACCCACACCGCCCTCACCGGTGCCGACCTCACCCTCCGCGAGGGCGCCGCCCACCGCCTCCCGCTCGACCCGGGCTTCGAGTACGCGGTCCTCGCCATGACCGGCTCCGTCGACGTCGACGGCGTCCTCGTCGAACCCGGTTCGCTGCTCTACCTCGGCTGCGGCCGCCGCGAACTCCCGCTGCGCGCCCGCACCGACGCCGCCCTGCTGCTGCTCGGCGGCGAACCCTTCGAGGAGCGCCTGGTCATGTGGTGGAACTTCGTCGGCCGCTCGCACGAGGAGATCGCCCGGGCCCGGGTCGACTGGGAGAGCGGCGCCCGCTTCGGCCAGGTCCACGGCTACGACGGCGAGCGGCTGCACGCCCCGCAGCTGCCGCCGGTGCCGCTGAAGCCGCGCGGGCGCGAGCGCTGAGCGGGCGCCGGGGGAGGTTCAGGGGCGGCGGGTGGCCAGCAGGGTGGCGAAGTCCGGGGCGAGGCGGATCTCGGTGGTGAGCAGTGCCGGGTGGTCGTACCAGGTGGTGCGGCCGGTGTCGGGTGCGCCCCGGTAGGTCGGCGGCCAGGCGGTGAGCGGAGTGAGGTCGTCGACCACCAGGGTGCCGCCGGGGGTGAGCAGTTGCTCGGGGTCGGCGGCCGCGGACTGCTTGCCGTTGCCGCCGCCGTCCAGGACCAGCAGGTCGAACGGGCCGTGCCGGTCGATCAGCGTCCAGTCGCCGTGCAGGACCTCCAGGTCGGGCACGTCGGCGAACAACTCCCGTACTGCGGCGACGCGTTCGGGCTCCCGTTCGACGCTCACCACCCGGACGCCCGGCCGCCGCCCGGCGAGCAGCCAGGCCAGGCCGACGCCGCAGCCGGTGCCGGTCTCGCCGATCCGGCCGGTCGCGCCCGCCGCGAGGGCCTGCAGCAGCCGTCCCTGCTCCGGGCGGCAGGACTGGGTGAAACCCAGCCGGGCGGCCAACTCGACGGCCCGGGCGACGGGTTCGGGGAGGGCGGCGGTGTCGGTGTAGGCGGCGGTGCCGAGGACTGACATACCGTCACACTAGCGTGGCTCAGGGTGACGGTATGTGGGGGGTGGGGCGGGGAGTCGGTGTCAGCGACGGCGGCGGGAGTAGACGAGCGCTCCGACGCCCAGGGTGCACAGGCCCAGCGCGGCGGCGGCGGCCAGGCCCAGGGGGCGGCCGTCGGTACCGGTGTCGGGCAGCGGGGCCAGGGTCGGGGTCGGGGACGGGTGAGTGG
>NZ_JOGH01000233.1:0-4354 GCF_000721345.1 Kitasatospora sp. NRRL B-11411
ACGCGTCAACGTCCTCTGGGCCCTCATTCGTGACGGGAAGCACTACGAGCATGCACTCCCCGTCACATCAGCTGCTTGACAACAACATTAGGAGGTGACCTTTGACAGACGACCTTGACCGATTGACAAGCGATCTTGACCGGTAGTAGACGCCAGAAAGCAGCAGGCACGTCGCCGGGCCGTTCAGTTCGAGACGGTTGCTACAGCACCACCTGCCAGTCGATGCGGTGCTGTCCAGAGGAGTGCCGGTAGGTGCCCGCAGTGAAGTGCCGAAACGGCCGGCCAGTATCCAGGCTGTCCGTCAAAGCCATGAACAGCTCCGCCAGGCTGGTGGCCCACAGGAAGCCGTCGATATCGCCCGAGCCGACACCCATCTCGTACACGTGCCCGTAGGTGGGGCGGGGGCAGTGGTCCACAAAGAGCAGACCGCCGTCGTTGGGACGTGCGATGGGCACCCACCAGCGGGCGTGGGCAATCAGAGGCGCGGTGTCCCACAGCTCGGGGCCGCAGGCCTCCTCAGCGAACAGCTCAGCGAACAGACGGTGGTCGGTGAGGACGCGCTCGACAGTGTTCAGCCGGTACCCCAGCGGCAGGAAGGACCCCACGGGGAAAGGCTCTCGGCTGTCGTCGAACTGCTGCACCACAACACCGTCGTGCAGCTCGAGCAGTGCACGTAACTGCGGGTGCAGAACGAACCCGAGCCTGTCCTCCAGGCTCGTGATCTGCGCGGCATCAGCCGCCGGGCGCAAGGACGCATGGTCGGCTGGCGAATTGACGGCCAGCCACGCGGTGAAGCGCCGCCAGGCCGAGGCGAAAGCAAAGACATCGCTGTCGGTCATACCGGGACCGTAGAACCACATACCGACAAGCCGGGTGACATCGCCGTACGACAACGCGGCAAGGCCACCGACCCATCCGCTGTCAGATCCCCGCGAGAACGACGTCCTTGAACAGGCGCAGGAGCTTGCGCCAGCGAGGAGCGGTGGCGCGCCAGTGCTTCTCGGCTTCGACACTGGCGCGGGTGACGACCAGGTCCTTGCCGGTGGTGCGGACCAGGTCGATCCGATGGGTGTTGTGCGTCAGCCCGCTGAGGTGGATCGGTCCGATGCCCAGGTAGGTCGCGGCCTTCTCCTGGGTCATCCACTCCCCGCCCTCAGGGAGGTCGCAGCAGGAGAACGGTATCTGCGGAAGGTCGTCGGTCCAGGTCTTCACGAAGGCATTCTCACCGACGCCGAACGCGGGACCGATTGCCTGGCCGCCCACCACCTCCCCCGCCCCGGTCAAGATCAGGTGGCAGGAACCCACTGGTGGTCAAGGTCACCTGGCAATCGGTCAAGGTCGCCTGTCACAGGTCAGCGGGCGGGTCGGCGGTGCTGTCCCAGGTCTGTCCTAGGCCGGGTGCGGAACGCTTCCACCTGGGGTTTTGGGGTGGGACTGTCCTAGGACAGTCCCACCCCACCCGGCAAAACGGACATAGTGGGGCGGCGTGGGACGGTGCTGGGACAGGGTGACGCGGGCTGTCCCAGCCCTGTCCCAGGCCGCCGGGCGGGGCGTCGGCGGCGGCTGGACACAGAAGAGACAGATGAGACAGGTCGTGTCGCGCGACGCTCCTACCTGGGGAAAGACCTGTGTCAGGAGACAGATGACCGAGGTGGAGACAGATCGGAGACAGGTAGCCGGCCCCGGCCGCCCCGCGGTGCGGCCGCTGGGCGGGGCAGCGTGGACGGGGGGCGGTGGACAGGCTGGGCGGCTGCCGCGTTTCCCCTGGACATCGACGCGTTTCCCCTGGACAAACCCGTCCGCGGCCCGGGGCGGATGGGCGTGACGTAGGCGGGCTCGGGGCGGTTGTCCGGGCATGACGCACTCCTCCCCCACCGGCATCCGGCGGCTTGGCCTGGGCGCCGGGCTGACCGCGCTGCTGCCCACCACCGAGCCCTCCGAGCCCGCCCCGTCCGCCGGCCACCGCGCCGCCGCGCAACTGTTGCTGCTGTGCGAGGCGGCGGTGGCGGTGCCGGTGCTCACCGCGGCCGCCGAGCTGCTCGGCCTGCTCGCCGACCACCCCGACCCCGTCACCCGCGAAGCGGCCGCCGCGACGGCCGCCCGGCTGCGCACCGCCGCCGAGCAGAGCGGCTCGGAGCGCCGATCCCACCTTGATGGCGGCCGGGTCGAACCTTGATGGCGGCGCCGGACACACCTTGACGGCCCGCCCGCGGCCACCGCCAGGGCGCCGGACAAGGTGGTGCAGCCGGTGCTCTGACCTACGGCATCAAGGAATCCGTCAAGGTATTCGGGACGGCCGTCAAGGTATCCATCAAGGTGTGCTGCACCGCTGGCGCTGTACATGCCGCGCCGCGCCGAACCGCCGGGACAAGGGGGGCAACAGCGGGTTGTCCCCGGTCGGCGACGTGAGTTGTCCCGGGCGTGGCTGCTCGCCGCCGGGGGTGTGCCACTGTGGCATACCCCAGGCGGCGGGGCCTGTGACCTGGGGTGGGGAGTTTCAGGGCTCTGACCGGAGTGCCGTGAAACTCATGGTCGGGTGAGAATCCGGGTTCGCAGGAGTCGGAACGAGGCCCGGCCGTACATGGCTCTTTTGAGTGTTTTGACGGCTCTGGCCGGAATTTCGTGAAGCAGCCGTATTGATCCCCATCGTCCATGCAGGGCGGGGCCGACGGCGAGCTGGGATTGGGAAGTGCTCGCTGCGATCGTGTTCGTGGCGACCTCGGGCTGCACCTGGCGTCAGCTCCCGCCGATCGTCGGGGCCTGCTGGCAGACGGTCTACCGGCACTTCACCGGTCACGGCTACGGGAGACTGTTGCAGTTCGATCCGTCATGTCCGTTCTAGGAGTAGGCCTGTGAGAGACGCCGCGATTTCCGATGCGCTGGTCGAGGCCGGGCTGGTCCTGTTGCCGGTCCCCGTTCCGGCGGAGGTGTGCCCGCCCCAGGGCGCCTGGGTAACCTCCTGCTTACCCGCGGACGGTCGGCTCGACGAGGTCGTCGACCTCGCGCAGCCCGACGGGCTGGAGAGGTTCGACGAGGCATGGCTGCGCCTGGCGACCCGGATGGGCCTGTTCGCCGAGGACGGCGCCTTCCTGCTCGCCGTCACCCTGGACCCAGACAACGAGTACCCGGTCTGGACACCGGTGCGGCTCACGGAGCACTGGAACGTCTCGGGCCGCAACCCGGGCACTATCTCCGGACCGATCGGCAGCGGCGGCCTGCTGACGGCCTCCATAGACGGCGAGGTGATCATCTCCGGGACGACCTGGCAGGACCGTACGGCTTCCGCGGCCGGGGTGTCGCACCCCTACCGCGCCGAACCGATTCGCCGCTACGTGCAGATGCTGCTCGACGAAAGGGAGCTCCCGGGCGATTCCGAGGACGGCGTTCGAAGCTGGCTCGGACGGGGCTGACACGAGCCCAGCCGCAGCAGCAAGCGAACGGCCGCCACAACACCTGAAAAGGAACGGCAAGTGAATCTGGCACTGATCGAGATCGACCGCATCGACTGGCATTCCTACCAGTGCGGGTGCGGCCGCCCTGCGGGCCATGTCGCAGACATGCTGCGGAAGCTGGTGTCTGCCACCACGGAGGCCCAGGTGTCCTTGATCGAGCTGTCCAACCACGTCGAAATCCAGTCGTTCCCGACGGAGGTGGCGCCAGCTGCCCTGTCAGTGCTGGTGGCGGCCCTGGGCGAAGACCTCCATCCGGAGGCCCGACACAAGATCCACCTGACGCTCTACTTCTGCCTCGGCGGGGAAGAGCCGGTCATGGTCGACGGGATTCCCGTGTCGGCCTGCGAAGACACGGCACGCCAAGGGCTCTGGCAGCTCTACAGGGACGCTGCCTCGGGCTTCGGGGCGGCCGCACTCGTCATCAACCGCATCCGCGGAGAACGTGCACGCCTCGAACACTTCGTCAGCCGACTTGAAAACCCGCCGAAATGGGTCGAAAGCTGGAACTTCAAGCCTAAAGACGTCGACTCCTGAGCAGTCGGCGACGTTGCCTGCGCGGATCCCTGCCCCGTGACATCGTGGTCGCTGCCGGATCCGACGCTTACAGAGGCACTGAGCAGGTCTGATCTGCCGGGAGGGCTTTTCTCGGGAGCCGAAGTGGGACGGGTGCCGGGTGCGGCTCGGAATCAGAGTGGACATCCGGACCGCTCCGGACGGGGAACTGCTGACTTCAACCCGAGTTCCGTGAAAGACCAGGTCCTCGGCGTGAATGCAGGATCGTTTCGCTGCGGGATGACCTTCGCGTGGCTCTCTACTCGATCGAAGATGTGCTGTTCCCCGGAGTCGATGTTGAACTGGAGCGGGTGACTGCGGGGTTGGACCTGGTGCTGGTCGAGGTCGCC
>NZ_JOGH01000234.1:0-4139 GCF_000721345.1 Kitasatospora sp. NRRL B-11411
TTCCTCCCTTGCCGCCCTCCCTTCCCTCCCCTCCCGCCGCGAGAAAGCGAACTGACGGATGATCACCTCCCTGCTGGTGGCCAACCGAGGCGAGATCGCCCGCCGGGTCTTCCGCACCTGCCGCACCCTCGGCATCGCCACCGTCGCCGTGTACGCCGACCCCGACGCCGACGCCCGGCACGTCCAGGAGGCCAACACCGCCGTCCGGTTGCCCGGTGCCGCGCCCGCCGACACCTACCTGCGCGCCGACCTGCTGGTCCGTGCGGCGCTCGACGCGGGGGCCGACGCCGTCCACCCGGGGTACGGATTCCTGTCCGAGAGCGCCGAGTTCGCGCAGGCGGTGCTCGATGCGGGGCTGCACTGGATCGGCCCGCCGCCCGCCGCCATCGCCGCGATGGGCTCCAAGACCGCCGCCAAGCGCCTGATGGCCGAGGCGGGCGTCCCCGTCCTCACCGTCGGCCCCGATCCCGCCGAGGCCGACCTGCCGCTGCTGGTCAAGGCCGCGTCCGGCGGCGGCGGACGCGGCATGCGGGTGGTGCGCACCCTGGCCGAACTCCCGGCCGCGCTGGCCGCCGCCCGCGCCGAGGCGGCTGCCGCGTTCGGCGACGACGAGGTGTTCTGCGAACCGTACCTGCCCACCGGCCGCCACCTGGAGGTGCAGCTGCTCGCCGACACCCACGGCACCGTGTGGGCCGTCGGCGACCGCGACTGCTCGCTCCAGCGCCGCCACCAGAAGGTGATCGAGGAGGCCCCCGCCCCCGGCCTCACCCCCGAACTGCGCGAACGCCTGCACGCTGCCGCGGTCGCGGCCGCCCGTGCCGTCGGCTACCAGGGCGCCGGGACGGCCGAGTTCCTGCTCGCCCCGGACGGCCGCCTCGCTTTCCTGGAGATGAACACCCGCCTCCAGGTCGAACACCCCGTCACCGAGTGCGTCACCGGACTCGACCTGGTCGCCCTCCAACTCGCCGTCGCCGAAGGCGAACAGCTCCCCGCCGCCCCGCCCCCCACTCGCGGCTGCGCGATCGAGGCCCGCCTGTACGCCGAGGACCCGGCCCGCGACTGGCAGCCCGCCACCGGTCCGCTCCACCTCCTCGAACTCCCCGGTACGGACGTCGAGTTCACTACCGCCCCGACCCCGTCCGGACTGCGCCTGGACGCCGGAGTCGGGGCGGGCGACCAAGTCACCGTCCACTACGACCCGATGCTCGCCAAAGTCGTCGCCTGGGCCCCCACCCGCACCGCCGCCGCCCGCCGCCTCGCCGACGCCCTCGCCCGCGCCCGCCTGCACGGCCCCACCACCAACCGCGACCTGCTGGTCCGCGCCCTGCGCCACCCCGACTTCCTGGCGGGTCGCGTCCACACCGCTCTGCTCGCCGACCACCACGCCGAACTCACCGCCTCCGACGGCAAATCCGCGCCCCTCGCCGCCCTGGCCGCCGCCCTCGCCGACGCCGCCGACCGCCGCGGCCCACTGCGCGAACTCCCCTCCGGCTGGCGCAACCTGCCCTCCCAGCCGCAGGTCAAGCGCTACCGCGCCGCCGACGGCGCCGAACACGAGGTCCGCTACCTGCTCACCCGCGACGGGCTGCGCGCCGAAGATCACCCCGACGTCCAACTCCTGCGCAGCACACCCGAATCCGTCGACCTGGCGGTCGGCCCCCTGCGCCGCCACTACCGGATCGCCCGCCACGGCGACCGGATCTTCGTCGACGCCCCGACCGAGCACCACACCCTGGCCGCCGTCGACCGCCACCCCGTCCCCACCGCCCCGCTCGCCCCCGGCACCCTGCTCGCCCCGATGCCCGGCACCGTCGTCCGGCTCGACGCCCGCCCCGGCGAACGCGTCACCGCAGGCCAAGTCCTGCTCGCCATCGAGGCGATGAAGATGGAACACCGGGTCACCGCCCCCACCGACGGCACCCTCACCGACCTCCCCGCCACCCTGGGCCGCCAGGTCGAGACCGGCACCGTCCTCGCCGTCGTCACCCCCTACCACTGACCCCCGAAACCCCGAAACCCCGAAACCCCCCCCACCCTGCCCCTCCTGCGAGTACGAACGCGAAAGCCCGCAGCAGCCCACGAAAGCCGACAGCAGCAGCCCACGACAGACAGGACCCCGCCATGTCCGCACCGCTGACCCCGCTCACCGACACCGAGGACCAGCACGACCTGCGCGCGGCCGTCGCCGCCCTCGCCGCCCGCTACGGCCGCGACTACTTCCAGCGCAAGGCCCGCGCGGGGGAGCCCGTCCGCGAACTCTGGTCGGAAGCCGCCAAGTTGGGATACCTCGGCGTCAACCTCCCCGCCGCGTACGGCGGCGGGGGCGCGGGCATCAGCGAACTCGCGGTGGTCCTGGAGGAGTTGGGCGCGGCAGGCTGCCCGCTGCTGATGCTGATCGTCTCCCCGGCGATCTGCGGCACCGTCATCTCCCGCTTCGGCACCGACCCGCAGAAGCGGCGCTGGCTGCCCGGACTCGCCGACGGCAGCACCGTCATGGCCTTCGGCATCACCGAACCCGACGCCGGATCCAACTCGCACCGGATCTCCACCGTCGCCCGCCGCGACGGCGACGACTGGCTGCTCACCGGCCGCAAGGTGTTCGTCTCCGGCATCGACCAGGCCGACGCCGTCCTCTTCGTGGCCCGCACCGAGGACGCCCGCACCGGCAAGCTCAAGCCCGCGCTGTTCGTCGTCCCGCGCGAGACCCCGGGCTTCGAGTACCGGCCCATTCCGATGGAACTCACCGCCCCGGAGAAACAGTTCCAGGTCTTCCTGGACGACGTCCGGCTGCCCGCCGAGGCTCTGGTCGGCGACCAGGACTCCGGCCTGCTGCAACTCTTCGCCGGCCTCAACCCCGAACGCATCATGACCGCCGCCTTCACCCTCGGCATCGCCCGCCACGCCCTGGACACCGCCGTCTCCTACGCCCGCACCCGCACGGTCTGGGACCGGCCGATCGGCGCCCACCAGGGCATCGCGCACCCCCTCGCCCAGTGCGCCATCGAGGTCGAACTCGCCCGCCTGATGACCCGCAAGGCCGCCCAGCTCTACGACGCGGGCGACGACCTGGCGGCCGGCGAGGCCGCCAACATGGCCAAGTACGCGGCCGGCGAAGCCTCCTGCCGGGCCGTCGACCAGGCCGTCCAGACCCTCGGCGGCAACGGCCTCACCCAGGAGTACGGCCTGGCCGCACTGATCACCGCCACCCGGGTCGGCCGGGTCGCCCCGGTCAGCCGGGAGATGATCCTCAACTACGTCGCCCAGCACACCCTCGGCCTGCCCCGCTCCTACTGACCGCCCCACCCGCCGCCGGCACGAGGCCCCCGGTCCCACACGGCCTCACATCCGGGACCTCAGCACGTCGACCTCGCACCCCGGCGCGTACGGGTCGAAGCCGTGCTCGGCCAGCCAGCGGACCACCAGCAGGCTGCGCAGCGACCACCACGCGCGGATCACGTCCAGGTCGACCTCGGCGCCGTAACCGGCGAGGAGGTCGGCCAGCCGGTCCTCGTGCCCGAGCGTGAAGGTGGCGAGGTCGTACAGCGCGTCGCCCCGGCCCGCCTCGGACCAGTCGATGATGCCGGTGACCTCGTCGCCCTCCACGAAGACGTGCGCGATCTGCAGGTCGCCGTGCGTGAACGCCGGGGTCCACGGCCGGAACGCGGCCTCGGCGACCCGGCGGTTGCGGGCGACCAGGTCGGCGGGCAGGACGCCGCTCGCCACCAGCAGTTCGCACTCGCCGTCGAGTTCCGCCGCCAACGCGTCGGCACTCCGGCCGGCCCGCCCGAGCCGGGGCGGCAGCGGCGCGTCGTGCAACCGCCGGATGACGGCACCCGCCGCGGCCCACGCCGCCGCCGACCCGGTCGACGGCCCGCCCAGGCGCCCCAGCGTCGCCCCGGGGAGCGCGGCCACGGCGAGCACGGGCGGCCGGTGCCACAGGACCTCCGGCGTCGGCACCGGAGCGAGGGACATCGCCTCGACCTCGGCGTCGACGCGCGCCTGATCGGCGTCCACCTTCAGGAACACGCCACCGACGCGCAGGGTCGCACGCTCGGAATGGGCGACGACGACTTCGACCTCATCCATGACCGACCAGTATCCCGAGGACGACCACCCCCGTCCCCCGAATTTCCCCCGCC
>NZ_JOGH01000235.1:0-4109 GCF_000721345.1 Kitasatospora sp. NRRL B-11411
ACGCCCTCCCGGTCGGTGGTGGCATCGTCCGCGAAGCGACGGTCACCGGTCGCGTCGGGCACGTACTTCACACAGACAACGATCCTCAAGCTCACGGCCACCTTGTCCTTTCATGCGGGAGGGAACTGAGTACCCCCACTAGACCACACTCCGTGCCATGGATCCACTCTTGCGGGGGTGTGAGGGGGGACTCAGTTCCCAGCGGGCGGGGCCGGGCGGCGGGTGCGGGCGGGCGCGGGCGCGGGGTGGAGGCCGGCGGCCCAGCGCAGCGAGTACCAGGAGAGGGCGGCGAGCAGGGCGGCGCTGGGGAGTTCGGCGGCGTAGGCGAGGAACTCGGCGGTGCGGAAGGCCTCGCCGCGGTGGGCGGACCAGAGGTCGAAGAAGGCGTCCATGCCGAGCAGGACGGCGGTCGCGGAGGCGATCGGGCTGGTGGTGCGGTGGCGGCGGCGGACCAGGGCGGCGAGCAGCAGCAGGGAGGCGGCCTCGATCAGGTCCAGCCAGACCCAGGCGTTGGAGAGGTTGCGGGCCCCGAAGTGGCCCCGGACGTTCAGGGCGAGGTCGACGATCCAGGGCAGCAGCAGGACGGCGGCGACCCGGAAGGCGATCGACAGCAGGCGCAGCAGCGCGTCCTCGTGGTTGGCCAGGGCCTTGCGGAGAGCGGGCACGCCGCGATCATAGGGCTGACGGCGCGTCAGGTTTGTCAGGCCGCTGGACGAATGCGGCGGGTGGAACGGGCAGAACGGGCGGAAGGCGGACGCGGGCGGGGCCGCCGCGTGCGGGCGGGCACGGCGGCGGCCCCGGGGGCGGGTGCGGTCAGCCCTTGCGGTGCAGGCGGAGGGTGGAGTCGCGGTGCGGGCGGGCGTCCGGGTCGGTGACGGGGTGCCCGGGGTGGTCGTGCCGGGCGTGCTCCTCGGCGAGTTCGACGGTCCAGCCGGCCGGGTCCAGTTGCAGGGCGGCGAGCATCTCCCCGGGGGTGGGGAAGTGCATGTCGGGGTGCGGGTGGTCGTGCTTGACCGGGAACGTGGCGTGGCTGGTGATCAGCAGCGTGCCGTCGGGGTCGACGGCCGCGGCGGCCCGGCGCAGCACCCGCTCGCGCGGGAACTCGGCGGGGGAGTGCAGGAACTGCGCCGAGACCAGGTCGTAGCCGCCGGACGGGAAGGCGTGCGCCAGGTCGACGCGCTGCCAGTCGATCCGGTCGGCGACGCCCTCGACGGCGGCCCGGGCGGCCGCCCGGTCGAGCGCGAGCTGCGAGATGTCGACGGCGGTGACCTGCCAGCCCTGCTTGGCCAGCCAGATCGCGTCCCCGCCCTCGCCGCAGCCCAGGTCCAGCGCCCGGCCGGGCGCCAGGCCGGTGGCCTGCACGGTCAGCGAGGCGTTCGGGCGGCCGCTCCAGATCTGCTCGCTCTCGCCGTACCGCTTCTCCCAGAACTCGACCGCGTCGACGGCCAGCCGGGTCTCCTCGGCGACCAGGTCGGCGTTGATCGCGGCGGCCGCCCGCAGCCCGTCCGCGGCGGCGATCGCGACCTGCGCGGCCGGGTCGGTCAGGTTGCCCGCCGCCCAGACGCCGGGGACGCCGGTGGCGCCCGTCGGGTCGGTGGTGGCCAGCCGGGTGGCGAACCGGACGCCCTCGCGGACCAGGTCGGTCGCCGCCAGGCCCAGCTCGGCCAGGAACGGCGCGGTCACCGTCATCTCGGTGCCGACGGCCAGCGCCTCGCAGGCCACCACGGTGCCGTCGGCCAGCCGGACCCCGGTCAGCCCGGCGCCCTCGGCGGCACTGTCGGTGGCGCTGTCGGGGCCGTTCTCGGGGCCGTCCTCGGGCAGCAGTGCGGCCACCTCGCCGGGCACCACGGTCACGCCGCGGGCGGCCAGTTCGCGCCGCTGCTGCTCGTCGAGCGGCGCGCTGGTGTGCGCGAGCAGCGTGACGTCGTCGCTCCACTGCCGCCACAGCAGGGCCTGGTGGACGGCGATGGCCGGGTCGGTGGCCAGCACGGCGATCTTCCGGTCGCGGACCTCCCAGCCGTGGCAGTACGGGCAGTGCACCACCTGGTGCCCCCAGCGCTCGGCCAGGCCGGGCACCTCGGGCAGCAGGTCGGTGGTGCCGGTGGTCAGCAGCAGCCGGCGGGCGTGCACGGCGGTGCCGTCGGACAGTTCGGCGCGGAAGCCGCCGTCCTCCTCGCGGTGGATGCCGAGCACCTCCGCGTCGTGGAACTCGCCGCCGTACGAGGCGACTTCGGCCCGGCCCAGGGCGACCAGTTCGGCGGGCGGGAGGCCCTCGCGGCCGAGCAGGCCGTGGATGCCCTCGGCGGGCGCGTTGCGCGGGCGGCCCGCGTCGACCACCAGGACGGATCGGCGGGCCCGGACCAGGGTGAGGGCGCCACTGAGCCCGGCGGCGCCGCCTCCGACGACCAGGACGTCGTGGTGGCGGGCGGGGCGCGAGGGCTGCTGCGGGTGCTGCTGGGAGTGCTCGTGCGGGTGCGTCGTGGTCATGCTCCGATGGTGCGCCGGGTTCGCCGGATTGACAAACAATGTTGCTGAGGTGGCAAATTGAGGGGTGGCAAATGGGGGAGTGGCGAAGCCGGAGAGGAGCGAGGCGATGGGCGAGGACTTCGAGGCGGTGCTGACGGGGGTCGGCCCCCGGCTGCGGGCGATCCGGCAGCAGCACGGCACCACGCTGGCGCAGCTGAGCGAGCAGACCGGCATCTCGGTCAGCACGCTCTCCCGGCTGGAGTCCGGCGGACGGCGGCCGACCCTGGAACTGCTGCTGCCGCTGGCCCGCGCGCACGGCGTGGCGCTGGACGAACTGGTCGACGCCCCGCCCACCGGCGACCCCCGGGTGCGGCTGCGCCCGTTCGTCCGGCACGGCTGGACGTACCTGCCGCTGGCCCGCAGCCTCGGCGGCATGCAGGCGTACAAGATCGTCGTCCCGGCGGGCGGCAGCCGGGAGAACTGCGAGCAGCGCACCCACGAGGGCCACGAGTGGCTGTACGTGCTCTCCGGGGAGCTGCTGCTGAAGCTGGGCGAGCACGAGGTGGTGCTGAAGGCGGGCGAGGCGGCGGAGTTCGACACCCGGACGCCGCACCTGTTCACCAACGCGGGCCGGGTGCCGGTGGAGTTCCTCAGCCTGTTCGGCCCGCAGGGGGAGCGGGTGCACGTGCGGGCCAGGACCGCGAACAAGGCCGATGGAGAAGGGGATTGACGGATCGTCAGCGCGGAACGCCGCGCCCGAGGGGTGGGCGCGGCGTCCGGGTGTGCGGGGTGCGGTGACGTGCACCGCGGTTGGTGGCGGCGTCAGTTGACGAAGACGGTGCCGCCCAGGGTGGTGTCGGTGACCGGGCCGTAGGACGCCGAGAAGTTGATGCTGGCGAAGCAGATGCTCGGGCCGGACAGCTTGGTGAAGGCCTGGTTGGCCATGTTGATCTGCGGCGGGGTGTTGGTGGCGTTGCCGTTGAGGGCGCCGCCGGTCGAGGAGTAGGTGCACAGGGCGTTGCCGGCCAGGGTCTTGAGGCTGACCGCGGCCTGGATGGAGCCGCTCAGGCTGACCGGGAACCCGGCGGAGTCGGAGATGCTCAGGGTGTAGGGCAGGTTGTTCATGGTCAGGCTGTTCACGCCGGTGACGCCCACCACGTTGGAGGTGCAGCCCGAGAAGGTCAGGGTGCCGACCGGGCCGGACGCGGTGGCGGAGCCGGTGGCGAGCGGGTTGGCGGCGACGCTGCCGCCGATGGTGGAGCCGGAGCACTTGACGCCGGTGGTGGTGCCCGGGTTGTACATGGTGGCGTAGGTGCCGCTGACCAGGTTCGCGGCCAGCGTGTCGCCGACCCCGACGGCCGTGCCGGTACCGGCGATGGTCAGCACCGGGGTGCCGGCCGCGCTGGCCGGGACGGCCGGGAGGACGAGCAGGGCGCCGGCGGCGGTGAGGGCCGCGAGGCCGGCGGCGAGGCGGTTGCGCATGAGGGTGTTCCTTCCGGTGGGTGGGGCGGAGCGGACGGAGCTGCCCCGGCGCGGTCGCCGGAGCGCGTGCGGGCCCCGCGCTGGGGACGGGGGCGGGCACGGGTTCGTGGGGGAGGGTGGAGCGGATGGCGCTGGTGGGGCGCGTGCGGCCCGGCGGGGCG
>NZ_JOGH01000236.1:0-4066 GCF_000721345.1 Kitasatospora sp. NRRL B-11411
GAAATCCCCATCATCACCCTCGACGCCCGACGACGCGACAGCGCCAAGAGCGCCCTCATCACCCTCGTCGAACACGCCCTCCTCGCCCGACTCCGGTGAGCCCCGACCTGGCCGGGGGGCGCGTACCAGGGATGGTTCGCGCCCCCCGGTAACAGTTCGGTAGGCATTTGCCGGGCTCGTTTGACAGTGCGTAGCCAGTCGAACCCGGTGTGCGCCAATGACCTTGAACTTTGCGGGAGTTCAACGCCATATGTCCGTTTTCCACCCCTGGTGCACGGGGCGGAGGGGCCGTTTGTCCGGTCCACCGGCTCGTGTTGGAATTCCAGCTACCCCGTAGGACCCACGCGGGCCGCGGCCCGTCGGGGGGTAGCCGCCGGATAGATCCATGGCCGCCAGTCGGTCGAGAGGTTGTTGTCGAGTGAGGCGTAAGCAGCCAGTCACCCCTCAGCGGCGCTCCGAGCCCCGCCAGCAGGACCCGGGTAGCGGCCCGACCACCGGTCAGTTCTCCGCGTTCACCGCGACCGAGGACCGTCCCGAGCCGAGCCGCCCCGCCGCCGAGCCGGCCCCGCGTCCCGCGACCGCCGAGGAGGCCCCGCGCCGCGGCGGCAGCCGGTACGACTTCCTGTCCCCGCTGAACTGGCGCGTGCCGACCCGCCTGGTGGCCATCCTGGTCATCCCGGTCGTCATCGCCCTCGTCTTCGGCGGCCTGCGCGTCAACACCTCGCTGGACGACTACAACCAGGCCGACCGCGCGGTGCGCATCGCCAACGTGGCCAGCTCGGCCACCAAGCTGGCCGACGCCCTGGAGCAGGAGCGCGACGAGACCCTGGTGCCGCTGCTCACCGGGCAGGGCGACCAGGGCGAGGTGAAGAAGCTCCGGGACCGGACCGACCAGGCGCTGGCCGACTACCGCGCGACCGTCGCCAAGGCCAAGGACGACCCGACCACGGTGCGCCGCAACGCCCAGTTCGAGGGCCTGGTCCAGTCCCTGCCGCACCTGCGCGCCAACGCCTACAAGCCCGAGCTGTTCGCCACCGCGACCTCCAACGCCTACTCGCTGCTGTTCGCGCCGCTGCTGGCGATGGACAACTCGGTCGGCTTCGGCTCCACCAACGTCACCTCCAAGGGCCGCGCGATCTACGCGATGTCGCTGGCCAAGGCGTCCGCCTCGACCCAGCGCGCGCTGATGCTCAACCTGCTGGTCGGCCTCGGCGTCGGCGGCGTGGACGGCCACGAGGGCCAGGACCTGATCCAGGCCCTGAGCGTCGCCGCCAAGCTGGAGCAGACCGCGCTCGACGAGTTCAACACCGCGTCCAGCTCGGACGAGGTCAAGGTCTACTCGGACGCGCTGGTCGACCAGGCCACCGCCGACCAGCGCCTGCCGCTGCGGATGCCCGACGGCCACAACCTGCCCGTCATGAGCACCCTGCTGATGATCGGCATGTCCTACTCCGGGCAGTTGTCCGACGCCGCGGCCAACAAGGACGCCGCCGCCCGGATCATCACCTCGGCCGGCAACGACGGCCTGACCCGCCCGCTGTGGGACCAGGCCACCAAGAGCCACATGAGCGCGCTGCGCGCCGCCGAGACCGACCTGCTCGACCAGGTCGTCGCCGACGCCCAGGGCATCAAGGACCGGGCGTTCACCGACTGGGTGCTCAACTCCCTGATCGTGGTCGCCTCGCTGGTGCTGGCCGGCCTGCTCACCGGCTACATCGCCCGCTCGATGATCCTCGGCATGCGGACCCTGAACACCGCCGCGCTCGACATCGCCAACCACCGCCTGCCGGAGCTGGTCGACAAGCTCTCCAAGACCGACCCGGAGCGGGTCGACACCTCGGTCAGCCCGATCCCGCTGCACGGCCGGGACGAGATCGGCGAGGTCGCCCGCGCCTTCGACCAGGTCCACCAGCAGGCCGTCTCGCTGGCCGCCGAGCAGGCGCTGCTGCGGGGCAACGTCAACGCGATCTTCACCAACCTGTCGCGCCGCAGCCAGGGCCTGATCCAGCGCCAGCTGGCGCTGATCACCGACCTGGAGAACAACGAGGCCGACCCGGACCAGCTGGAGAACCTCTTCAAGCTGGACCACCTGGCCACCCGCATGCGCCGCAACGGCGAGAACCTCCTGGTCCTCGCGGGCGAGGAGCCCGGCCGCCGCTGGAACACCCCGGTGCCGCTGGTCGACGTGCTGCGCGCCGCCGCCTCCGAGGTGGAGCACTACGAGCGGATCGAACTGGCCGGCATCCCCGAGGCCGACGTGGTCGGCCCCGCCGTGACCGACCTCGTCCACCTGCTCGCCGAGCTGCTGGAGAACGCCACCTCGTTCTCCTCCCCGCAGACCCGGGTGCTGGTCAACGCGACCCGGCTGCCCGACAGCCGGGTGCTGGTCGAGATCCACGACAAGGGCATCGGCCTGACCGCCGAGGACTTCGCCGAGATCAACGAGAAGCTGGCCGAGCCGCCCACCGTGGACGCCACCATCTCCCGCCGGATGGGCCTGTTCGTGGTCGGCCGGCTGTCCCAGCGGCACGACATCCGCGTGCAGCTGCGCCCGTCCGGCGAGTCGGCCGGCACCACCTCGCTGGTCATGCTGCCGCAGCAGCTGACCCACCTGGGCGCGATGGCGCCGGAGCCGCAGGCCGAGGAGTTCACGGTCTCCCGAATCTTCGCCGAGCAGGAGCCGGCCGCCGAGTGGGCGTTCGAGGGCCAGGACCGCACCGCGGCCGAACTCGGCTTCGACGACCACCTGCCCGCCCGCGGCGCGGTGGCCGGCAACGGCTTCTCCCCCGCGCTGGAGTCCATGCAGCGCTCCCAGCGGATCGAGGAGCGCCGCCGGGCCGCCCTGGAGGCCGGCCCGGGCGCCGCCGCCGAGGAGCCGGTGGAGGCGGAGGTCCTGGAGTCGCCCTACGGCGAGCCGGGCCACCCCGAGGACGGCTACCGCGGCGGCTACCCGGCCCCGCAGGCGGCCGGCTACGAGAGCCCCCAGGACGACCCGTACCGCCGCCCCGAGGCGGACGCCTACGGCCGCCCCTTCGAGCCGCAGCAGGCCCCCCGGGGCGACGCCTACGGCTACCGCGAGGACCTGTACGCCCCGGCCGGCTACGCCGACGACCCGTACGCCCCCGCCGACTACCCGCAGCAGGCCCCCTACGGCGACGGGCAGCAGTACGCCGAGGCGTACCAGCAGCAGCCGTACGAGGACGGCCAGTACGCCGAGGGCCAGTACGCGGACGGCCAGTACGAGTACGCCGAGGAGCAGTACCCGCAGCAGGCCCCGTACGCCGGCGAGCAGTACGCCGACGGGTACCAGCAGCAGGACTACGGCTACGAGGAGCCCGCCGGGCACCCGTACCCCGCGGAGGAGCTGCCGGCCCTGCCGCCGGCCCGTCCGGCCGCGGAGCGGCAGCAGCCGGGCGGTGCGCTGCCGCAGCGCCGGCCGGGCCAGCAGCTGGCGGGCGGCGGCGCGGCGGCCCGGTCCGCGGGCGGCGGCGCCGAGACCCCGAACTGGTTCACCGGCGCGAAGGACACCTCGGCGCAGGACGAGCCGCGCGGCCACGACGTGTCGGCGCTGGGCGGCTACGGGCCGACCGGTCCGACCGCGGCGGCCGGCGAGTGGGAGTCGCCGAACGACGGCGACTGGCAGCGCGCGGAGAAGCTGCGCGAGCCCTCCTCGGCGGGCACCACCCCCTCGGGCCTCCCGCGCCGGGTCCCGCGCCAGAACCTGGTGCCGGGCAACGCCCGCACCACCCCGCAGGAAGGCCCGCAGGTCTCCCGCGACCCGAGCGAGGTCCGCGGCCGCCTGACCAACCTGCGCCGCGGCGTCGAGCAGGGCCGCCAGGCCGGCGGCGACCCCGGTGCCACCGGCAGCTTCCGGATCGACCCCGACCAGGGGGCGTACGGTGATGGACCGCACAACAGCAGCACCGATCTCTTCGGCGGCTCGAACCAGCAGGAGCGTTGAGTTGACCCAGATGAGCCAGGCCGCACAGAACCTGAACTGGCTGATCACCAATTTCGTGGACAACACCCCCGGGGTGTCCCACACCGTGGTGGTCTCCGCCGACGG